>CANQQX010000012.1 GCA_947626115.1 uncultured Bacilli bacterium | reverse complement strand
CAACTTAATGCAATTTATTTTGGACAAGTAAATGCAACTGCTTTTATAATAATTGCTTTTACTTGTCCAAGTAAGAAGATGAATTAACATAAGTAATTTTTATTGATTTTTACCCGTAATTATGTTATAACAAGCAAGTAACAGGGAGGTTTTTATAATGACTATTGCACAAACAGAAAAATTTTATCAACAAGATACAAGAGATTATGAAATAGAAAAAAATCAAGAATTTTTAAATTGGTTAAAAAATACAATAGTTGACGGTTATCATTGTTATATAAGCATTGAAGAATTACAAAATTTAATTGATAGTATCGTTAATTGGTATGAAATTAAATATCCTGAAAGAGAATTAGCATACTATGAAGGTACAAGATATTTGGATTTTCAAGATATTAAACGAATTTCTCAAGTAATGGATGTTCGACAATTATTTTTTAGATTACCACATAATCAATTATGTTTAATGGAATGTGGATATAGAGCAAAAGGTTGGGGACAAACTCCAATTTATGAAGATGGCAAGGAAGTAGGTTCAAAAATCCAAATATTTATGTCCATAAGTAAAAAAAACAAAGATAATTGTAATACATTTAGAACATTACCATTTTTTCTAATTCATGCTGACTATATTACAGGTGAAGTAGAAAAAGATTTTGAAATAGATGAATATTTAAATAATAGTGAAAGTATAAAATTGGATGAATTATTATCAATTTTTAATGAAAAATATTCAGATAAACTAGACTTTACTGAATTAAAAGAATGTATTTATGACCATAATGCTGATATGGAATTAAGGCATAGAATATTACAACTTACAGCACTCAAATTGTTATATTCAAAAAACACTATTCCTGAAAGAGGATATGAACGGTCTAAAAGATTTATAAATGAATTTAATAAAAAATTAGGCCTTACTTTATCTACAGATGAAATTGATGAAATAATGTATAGAGACTATAATTATTCTAAAAATAGTAAAAATAATTATAATAGTGGAATCAAGAGAAGATAAATAGAAAAAATAAATGCCTTTAAGTGATTATTAATAAAAAGTATTTTAAAAAAATAAGAAAATTTCTCATCGTTAGGAAACTATTATTGTTTTACAAAATAACAACTTGCAAACTATTGTAAGTTGTTTTCAAATGGAATTTTTTTTAAAATAGTTGCTAGTATAGGACTATTTTTATTTTAAAAAAATTGATATAATATTTAGTAAAACAAATAGTAATTTGTATAAAGAGGAGGATTAAAAATGGAAAATAACATTGAAATAAATCCAGTAGATAAAGAACGAGAACTATGCTCTTTAATAGAAAAATTTAATTATAAATATGATGTTCATACTTCAAATATTGAAAGTGAATACGAGTATTTGAATGAAGGAGATATTTGTATCACAATACCTAATCCAAAATGTGAATATCCAATATATATCGATTTAGAAAATAAAGGAGAATTTACTTTAACATATTATAAATGGCATTCACATTATTTTGGTGAAGAAGATGGTTATAAAATATTATGCCAAGATTTAATTGATATTTTAACAAATGAAAAATGTGTAATAATTATAAATAGTAAAAAGAGATGGTTATATAGTGGATTATCAGAAACTAAAATTGATGAAAATTATAATTATAATAAAGATATAAAAAATTTACCTAAAGAATTTCAAAAGGAAATTAAAGATTTAAAAGGAAATATAGAATTATTTTATTGGAATACAAAAAACAATGTGTTAATAAATATTTAAAATAATAACTCATACAAATTACTATTTATATGATTTTTTAATTTATAATAATTTAATTAAAAATAAAAGTACCTTATTTTAAGCAAAAAATAAGGTTATTAATTTATTATAATCTAAAATTTAATAGCCCCTAAAAAAATTAAGCTAAGGCGATGCCATTCACACTTCCATAAGTCTCTATTAAAATATAAAAGGTAATATATGTAAATAAAAATCGTCCGACAATATTAGACACTTAAAAGCTCATTCATAACTTTAATTAATTTAACATATTTGATATAATTAATTTGGAGAGTGATAAAATGACTGTTTATATTGCATGTGATCATTTAGGAGTAGAAATCAAAAAAGAATTATTTAATTATTTACAAAATAAAAATATCGATATAAAAGAAATAGGTATTCCTAATAGTGATTATGATGATTATCCTGTATTTGCATTTAAATTAAGTGAATTAGTAAGAGATAATAAAGATGCTTTAGGTATTTTAATTTGTGGTAATGGTGTTGGTATGTCAATTGCTGCCAATAAAGTAAAAGGTATTCGTTGTGTTAGAGCAACATCTGTTGAAGATGCTTTTAAAGGTAAAAATCATAATGGGGCAAATGTTTTAGCTATCGGTGCAAATCTAGGTATTGATTTAGCTAAGGAAATAGTTGATACATTTATTGAAACAGAACCAGCATCAATTCCAAGATATTTAAAAAGAATTGATAGTATCATAAAATATGAAAATGGAGAATATAATGAATTATAAAATGTATTTATATGCTATATTTCTATTTTTAAGTATATTTGTTTTATCAGGTATCAATTTTAATAGCATAATGCGAAAGAATAAAGCGGTTGAAGCTAAATTATTGTTTATGTGTTTAAGTATTGCGTTATCTTATTTGTTAACTAATTTTGTTGTAGATTTTCTAAATTTATAAAGGAGAATAGCAATGCAAAATAGAATACTTCTAGTAATAACTATAGCATTAAGTTTAATTTTAGTATTTGTAAGTAGTAGTACCCATACTACTTTTTTTAATACTAAAGCTAATAAAAAGATAAGTGTTTTAGATTCGAAAACAAACAATATTAGTAAATTAGAATTAGAAGATTATATAGTTGGCGTAGTAGCAGCGGAAATGCCAGCATCTTTTAATGATGAAGCACTTAAAGCTCAAGCTGTAGCGGCTCGTACTTATGCTGCTTATAAAATTGCTAGTAGTGACAAAACTTATGATGTGGTAACAGATGTTTCTAACCAAAGTTATATTACAGTTGATGAGATGAAAAATAAATGGCTTGATGATTTTGATAAGTATTATACTAAAGTTAAAAATGCTGTTAATGCTACAAACGGTGAAGTAATGTATTACAATGATGAAATAGTGGAAGCCTATTATTTTGCGATGAGTAATGGTTTTACCGAAGATGTTAGTCTAGTATTTAGTGAAGATAGAGATTATTTACAAAGTGTTCCTTCAACTTATGATAATAATAATTTAAAAAATTTTACCTATACCAAAGAATTTACTAAAAACGAGATATGTGAAAAACTACAAATCAGTTGTGATAACTTAACATTTACCGATATTAAACGAAGTAATACCAATCGTGTTAATACATTAGTAGTAAGTGGTAAAGAATTTAAGGGTACTAATTTTCGAAGTCTTCTCGGCCTTAGATCAACTGATTTTGATATAGATGTAGATGGTGATAAGGTAACTATTACAACTAGAGGCTATGGTCATGGGGTTGGTATGAGTCAATATGGTGCTAATGGAATGGCGAATGCCGGTTATACTTATGATAAAATTTTGAAATATTATTATAAAAATATTGAAATTGCTCCTATTTAAGTATAAAGATTAAAAATTAGTTAATACTTTAAGTAGGATGGTGAATTAATGAAGAAAAGAAAGTTAAAAGGATTTGTCTTACCTACTTTGTATTTACTAATTACAATAAGCATTTTTACAGGAGTTATCTTACTTGGTCATGATTTATCATTAACATCTAAAGATTATAATTATGGTACTGATATTTTAGATGATAATGTTGAATCTGTGATAGTAGAAGATACAGTCGCAAGTAGTGATATGGCATCTCCAGTTGCAGAAGGTGAAGGCGAGATAAGTGTTCACTACTATAGTAAAGATGCTGATGAAGCAACGCAACAAAAAAGTTTAATCTTCTATGAAAATACTTATCTACCTAATACTGGTATTTTATATTCAAGCGATGATGAGTTTGAAGTAAAAGCAGTTGCCGATGGCAAAGTAAGTGAAATACTTGATGATGAATTTTTTGGTAAATGTATTGTTCTTGAACATACTCAAAGTGTAAGAACTTATTATTATGGCCTAGATAATATTGAAGTATCAGTAGGTGATGAAGTTGCTAGTGAAACAATTTTAGGTACTAGTAAAGTAAATGAAATAATGAATACAAAAAAGACTTTCCTATTTGAAGTATATCGCGACAATAAACTTATGAATCCGGAAGAATTTATTGGTACAAAAATTACTGATTATACAGAAAATTAATCCGTTAAGGATTTTTTTCTTAAGGAGAATAATGATGGAAAACATTTTATACTTAGATGATTATATAAATTTTTGGAATAAAAAATTAAATAAAATATTAGTAATTAAACCTTATAAAGATACTCTATTAAATGGTCATATTATTGATAGAGATAAGTTTATTAAAAGATTTAGTAAAATAATTGGAGATAATAAATTAAATAAGAATATTTTTAATAATACGATTACAATTATTATAAATTCTAGTTATACTAAAGAAGATAAGAAAGTATTAACAGATGTTTTTGAAGAACTCAATTATAAAAACATTAAATTTGTAAATGAAATAAACTATTTAAATGTTAATAAAAATAATTTAATTATAAATTATAATGATACCTATTTTTATTTCTATTACCAAAATCATAAAGGTAATATTGATATGCTAATGTTACTAAATAATAATATAACAAGTGTATTTATTACTGATTATATAAAATTATTAAAAAAGAAAAATGTTTATTTATTTGGTAAATCTTTTTTAGATATAACCAGTAAGCTAGATAAAGAAAAAATTAACTATTATTATTATGAAGAAAGTGCTAATTTAATATTAAATTTAATTTTACAAAATCTGTAAAGTGTATAAAAATATTAAAAAAGCACTTTTAATTTTCTAAATATTTTGATATTATGTTAAAGTCCCACGGTAAAAAAATGTCGAATTTTGGCATACGAATTTTCTTGAATTTAAATAGTGATAATGTCATAATTTAATTGAAGAAAAGAGGTGGGAAGTATGCAAGGAAAAGTTAAGTGGTTCAACAATGATAAAGGTTATGGATTTATTGAGTATGAAGATTTAGATGATATTTTTGTTCACTATTCAGCAATTGTGAAGGAAGGTTATAAAACTTTATGCGAAGGAGCTCTAGTAAACTTTAAATTAGTAGAAACATCCAAAGGATTACAAGCAGTTGATGTAGTAGAAGAACAAAAAACTATTGCCTAATAGTTTTTTTATTTGGGAAAAAGATACTTTTATGATATACTTAAATTAAGAGAGTGATATCATGAATTATACTATTAGGGGAGACAAACTAGCAGTAACTAAGGCAATTAAGAATTACATCGAAGAAAAATTAGGAAGATTAGACAAATACTATGAAAATGCCAGTAATATTAATTGCAAAGTAGTAATTAGAAGTAAAAATAATTTACAAACAATTGAAGTAACCATACCTTTAAATAAATTTATTTTAAGAGCAGAAGAATCTCACCAAGATTTATATGCAGCGATTGATTTAGTTGTCGATAAATTAGAAGGTCAAATTAGAAAAAATAAAACAAGACTTAAAAAGAGATATGAAAAAGTTGAAGTACCTGAATTAAGTTTTGATTTTGATACTGATGAAGAAGAAGATTTAAAAATAGTTAAAAGAAAAGATGTTGATAGTAAACCAATGGATGAAGAAGAAGCTATTTTACAAATGGAACTATTAAATCATGATTTCTTTGTATTCAAAAATACTGATGAAGAATGTGTATCAGTTATTTATCGGAGAAAAGATAATAAATTCGGTATATTAAATGTTAAATAAAAAGATCTACAATCGTAGATTTTTTTACTTTTTAATTGGTATTATTGGTATTTTTTCTTTCACTTTAGGATTTAATTCTGATTTAATATGCTCAATATTTATTTTTTCCCATACATCGTTGTATTCTACTGAAGCTACTATTAAAAGATTTTTAATGGTACTTTCATATTTATTTAATTCTAATGCATATTCTTCTAATCTTATTATATATAAATATGTTTCATAAGCAATTAAAAATTCCTTATAAGTAATTTTATCTTTTTTTAAAGTAATTAAAACTTGATTAGCAAGTATTTCAATATTTTTAATTAATTCATTCATTTTTACACCTCGAATAATTATTATAACATACAAAAATATAAAGAAGAAGAATTTAATTGTCAAAAAGTGTCTTTTTGTTATTATTTTCTTGCTAATTACAATGTATTTATATTAATCTTATAATAGAAGTGATGTTATGAAAAATTTATTATTAGTTATTGATGTTCAAAAAAGTTTTATTACTGATGCTAATAAAAATGTAGTTAAAAAAATTCAAGATTTAATAGATAGTAATAAGTATGACTTAGTTCTATTTACTAAATTTATTAATGATTTAGAAAGTCCATGGTATAAAAAGTTAAATTATCAAGGTTGCTTAACTGAAGAAGATAGAAAAATTATGTTAGATACTAAAGATTATAAAATATTAAATAAAAAAGTATATACAGCTTTAAATGATGAATTAAAAAAATATATCAAGGATAATAATATAAATGAAATATATTTATGTGGTTTTGATACAGAAGCATGTATTCTTAAAACTGCTGTTGATTTATTTGAAAATAATTATAATGTTAAAGTTTTAAAAAATTATTGTATGAGTCCATGGGGAGTAGATATTCATAATAATGCAATTGCTATTATAAAAAATTTAATTGGTAATAATAATGTAATATAAAGGATTGAATATGAGAGTAGAAAAAATAAGTTTAACCAAAGATAATTTATTAAAAATAAAAAGCATAGATGAAACTTTTTATAAATCTAATTTAGATATTGATTGGTATTTAGAAAGATATACTAATAAACATAATGGATATATATTATATGATAATGATAAAGCTGTTGGTTATATTGTATCAGTACCAATAAAAAAAGAATTTTATGATGCTTTAATAAATGGGGTATTATTAAATGATATAAATATAAATCCCAATATGTTTATAGAAGATTCTTATTACAACTATATAGTATCAATTGTAATTTTAGAAGAATATCGTCATCAAGGTATGGGTAATTTGTTGTTAGAAACATTGATAAATAACGCAAAAAAAGGTTTATATTGTGCTTTAACTATATCAAAAGAAGGCAGTATTTTAGCAAATAAATATATGAATTTAAAATTAAAGATTAATAATGAAGTTAGTGTGTATGAACTAAAAGTAGGTGATAATAAATGAAAGTCCCTTTAAGATTTCAAGTTACAGAGTTTGATTGTGGTACAGTATCTTTACTAAATGCATTTAGTTATTTATTTGAAAGAGAAGAAATACCGGCTGAACTTGTCAAAGCAATTCATAAATATACTTTAGATTGCTATGATGAACAAGGTAATTTAGGTCAAGGCGGAACGAGTAGAGAAGCAATAAACAAATTAACTCATTGGATTACTAGATATGCAAATTCTAAGAATTTTAATATTAAATGTGAAAGATTAGAAGGTAGTGAAGTAAATTTTACTAAAATAAAAGAATGTTTAGATAATTTTGGCTGTGTTTTTATAAGATGTTGGCAACTTACGGAACATTATGTAATTATAACTAAAATTGATAAAAAGAATGCTTATATATTTGATCCATATTATTTAGATAAAAATGAATACAAAAATGATTCGGAAATAAAAATAATTTTAAATAAACCATTTACTCATAATAGAATAGTTACTTTAAAAAGATTATTTTCTGAAAGTAAAAAAGATTTTGCTTTAGGTAAGGTAGAAAATCGAGAATGTGTCCTAATTAATAGAATAGGAATAAATAATGGATAAATATATTTTAGTTACAACAGCTTGTAGTAGTAAAGAAGAAGCCGAAAAAATTGTTAATATTCTTTTAAAAAATAGACTTATTAGTGGTGGACAAATAACAAAAATAAATAGTACTTATTGGTGGCAAGATAAAATTATAAGTTCTAATGAATTTTTAATCCAAATGAAAAGTAAAAAGATTCTATTTAGAGAAATAGAAAAAGAAATAAAGAAAAATCATAGTTATGAAGTTCCGGAAATAGTTTGTTATGATATTTTAAATGGTAATAAAGAATTTTTAAATTGGATAGATAAGGAGACAAAATAATGAAAGTTGTAGTTATTGGTTCAGGAAATATAACAAGTGATTGTAATAGTGCATCTTATTTAATAGATAATCGTATCATGGTTGATATGCCAAATGGTTGTTGTAAAGCAATGAAAAAATTAGGATATAGTGAAAAAGAGATAAAATATTTACTTTTAACTCATTTTCATGGTGATCATTATTTTGACATACCGTTTTATTTGCTAGGTAGAATACATTCCGAAAATGTAGATAAAAATATTTATTTTTTTACTAGTAAAGATGGCATTAAAAAGATAAAAAAATTAACCAAGTTAGGATTTCCGAATAGTCTAAATAAAATATATGCTAATACAATTATTAATTATATAACTAATTTAAGATTTAGTATTGAAGATATTGAAGTAGAAAAAGTTTTAGTAGATCATGGCAAATTAAAACCAGCATATGGTTATATTTTAACTCGTAATGGTATTAGTGTTGGTTTTACTGGTGATACCAATCTTTGTGAAAATGTCGAATATCTAGCATCAAAATGTTTATATTTGTTTACTGATTGTGCAAATTTATTAGGAAATGAAAAACATATGGGTATAGATAATGTTGAATATTTAAGAGAAAAATATCAAAACTGTACTTTTATTGTAAGTCATATGGATGATTCAGCACGAGAAGAGTTAATTAAGAAAAATTTAAAAAATGTTATTATTCCAAATGATGGTGATATTATTGAAATTGAAGAAGGATAAAAATGATTGAATTAAAAAACAAAAAATTATTAAAAGTAATGTTTGGTAACTCTTCTGGTGCTAATTCAAATATTAAGTATAAATTAAATGAAGTAAATATTGCTCCAAGATGGAATCCGAGTACTCAAGATCCAAAAGAAATGGGTGGCTTTAATTTTAGTACCGAAGACAAAATATTAAGATGGTTAGTTCGTGGTGATACATTATATGATGTAGAAATACCAGATGATGCTGAAGTAGTAAATTGTCAAAGTGAATCTGCACCTAATGGGGTATTTCGTACTAATAAAATTATTATTTCTAATCCAAGAGGAGTAACTGATGAAATAGCAATGGATTTATATTTAAAAAGTGATTTACCAGAGAAATTTTATTATAAAGCTTTGGCAGGTTTAATGGTAAGAGGTTATCCTAATACATGTAAAAAATTAATTGTAGATCGAATAAATAAAGATAATATTGATTTAGCATTAGATGAAATAAATGATTTTATTAAACCTGAAAATGATACAAGTAATAGTAGTTCAAATGTATGTAATGAAATAATGAATATATTATACGAAATTAAAAAATCTTAAGGAGATATTATGGCTAATTTAAATAATTTTAGAGATATAGTAAATTATATTAATTCGGTGGATAATGAAGAGCAAATTAAAAAATTTGTCATGTCTAGATTAGAAGAATTAGAAAAAAATTCTGAAAAGAGAACAATCGATAGAAACAATAACGGGCGTTTAATTGGTACTATCACCGATGGCTATATTAATTCAGAAAGTCCTATTATTTCTTCTTATATGGTTGATCCATTTTATATGAATGATATAACATTATATATTAAATTTATGAAATTTATTAAAGGTAAAAATTTAAATAATCCATTACAATTTTTTCATGCAATACAAGATTTTACTATTGAAGTATTTGGTTTTAAAGGAAATCAAAACAATAGAATTAATGTATATTTACAAAAGGAAAAAGGTAAACAAGTATCCATTGCGGATTTTTATAAAAATGATTCAGCATTATGCTCAGAAAGAAGTGCTGCAGTTCAAAATTTAGCAGAATTTTGTGGAATTAAAAGCTATTTAGTGTTTGGAAAATTAAATTCTGATAATAATGTCGAAGAACATGCCTATAATATTTTAAAAATGAAAGATGGTACTTTAATATTATTTGATGTAACTAATCCAGTAACTCTTACTAGTGGATATGTACCAGCATATTCTATTATTGGTAAAGAAGATATTAATAATATAGAAAGCATTACTTTTGACTTTGCTAAACTTAGTGAAATTTATGGTAAACCTATTCATCCAGAAGAAGTATTGGATAGAAACTATATAACGTGTAATTATTATTTAAAAGAGGATAATCCTAAATTAAAATAAAAGGAGTAGATAATGAAATTATATGAAAGTAAAAATTGGGAAGTAGTATTTTGTGATTGGTGTCAAGATTTTGTGGGACAGTGTATTATCTCATCAAATAAAGAATCTCTAAGTGAATTAACTAGTGAAGAATGGATAGAATTAGGTAAATTAGAAAAAGAACTAGAAAGAGTATGTAAAAAATTATTTAATACAACTATGTTTAATTTTACTTGCCTTATGAATAATGCTTATCGTGATAACGAAAAACCACATGTTCATTTTTGGCTTTTTCCAAGATATAAAAATGAATTAAAGTTATTTAATAAAGTATATAAAGATAAACATTTTGGTTATAATTTTTGGAAATGGTCTAATAGTAAATTTAAATGCCAAAAAGATATTTTTACAAAAGAAGAAAGATTGCAACTATATGAAATGATAAAAAATGAATTTAAATTCAAATAAAATTAGCATTTTAAAATAAGAAGTTTAGGCTTCTTTTTATTTGAGTTATATTAAACTCGTGATATAATATAGTTTGAGGTGGATTATGGGACTATTCAAAAGATTATTAAATAGTGAGTATAAAGAATTAAAAAGATTTGAGGGAATTGCTGATCAAATCGTAGCATTAGATGAAGAAATGCAAAAACTAAAAGATAGTGATTTCAAAAAGAAAACAGAAGAATTTAAGGAAAGACTAAAAAATGGCGAAACATTAGATGACATTTTAGTTGAGGCTTTTGCTTTAGCTAGAGAGGCTGCTTATCGTACAATTGGTGAGAAAGCTTTCTATGTTCAACTTTTAGGTGGTCTTGCTATTCATTATGGTAATATTGCCGAAATGAAAACTGGTGAAGGTAAAACTTTAACAACTATATTCCCAGCCTATGTTAATGCTTTAACTGGTGAAGGAGTACATGTTGTTACAACAAATGAATACCTATCTAGTCGTAATGCTGAATGGATGGGGCCTGCTTATAAACTTCTTGGTGTAACAGTAGGTGTTAACCTAAGAGAAATGAGTGCAAAAGAAAAACAAGCTGCTTATGCTTGTGATATTTTGTATTCAACAAATAATGAAATAGGTTTTGATTACTTAAGAGATAATATGGTAGTAAGAAGTGAAGATCGTGTTCAAAGACCACTTAATTATTGTATTATCGATGAAGTTGACTCTATTTTAATTGATGAAGCAAGAACTCCACTTATTATAAGTGGTGGCCAAATGAATTCACGTAATTTATATGTAGAAGCAGATCGTGCTGTTAAAAAATTAAAAGATGTTGAAGATTATGATATCGATGTTAAAACTAAAAATGTTTCTTTAACTGCTGAAGGTAGTAAGAAAATTGAAAAGATGTTTAATCTAAATAATTTATATGATTTAGACAATACGGCTTTAGTTCATCATTTAAATCAAGCCCTAAAAGCTAATTATGGTTTTAAAAAAGATGTTGATTATGTAGTGCAAAATGATGAAGTAATCATTGTTGATCAATTTACTGGTCGTCTAATGCAAGGAAGACAATTTAGTGAAGGATTACATCAAGCCATTGAAGCTAAAGAAGGCGTAACTATTAATACTGAAACTAAGACAATGGCTACGATTACCTTCCAAAACTTATTTAGAATGTATAAAAAATTATCTGGTATGACTGGTACTGCTAAAACAGAAGAAGAAGAATTTACTAACATTTATAATATGTATGTTATTGAAATACCTACTAATATGCCAGTTATAAGAGAAGATTATGCTGATTTAGTTTATGCAACTAGTAAAGGTAAATATAACGCTATTATAAATTATGTTAAAGAAATTCATGAAACAGGTGAGCCTATTCTAATTGGTACTATCTCAGTTGAGGCCAATGAATATTTGAGTGGTCTACTTAAAAAAGCTGGTTTAAAACATGAAGTATTAAATGCTAAGAATCACGAAAGAGAAGCTGAAATAATTGCTAAAGCTGGAGAAAAAGGAGCAATAACACTTGCTACTAATATGGCTGGTCGTGGTACCGATATTAAACTAGGTGAAGGCGTTAAGGAACTTGGTGGTCTTTGTGTAATTGGTACTGAAAGACATGAATCAAGACGTATTGATAACCAACTTCGTGGTCGTGCTGGTCGTCAAGGAGATCCAGGTAAAAGTCAATTTTTTGTCTCTTTTGAAGATGACTTAATGCGTCGTTTTGGTACAGAGAGAATTAAAAATATGTTAACAAGTTTAGGTATAGATGAAACTCAAGCTATTCGTTCTAAAACTTTAACTAGAAGTATTGAAACAGCCCAAAAGAAGGTTGAAGGTAACAACTATGATATTCGTAAGACTTTACTTGATTATGATAATGTTTTAAATGAACAAAGAGAAATAATTTATGCAAGAAGAAATGAAATATTAGATCAAGATAGTATTCACGAAAGTATTCTTGGAGTATTTAGAAATACAATTACTAATTTAATTTCTAGTCATTTTGATAAAAATGGCTCTATAAGTGAAGAAGATTTAAAAGAATTAGTTGAATATGTTAATGCTAATTATTTAAAAAATAATAGTTTAAAACTTAAAGATGTTAAAGATTTATCAGATGAAGAATTAAGAGATAAAATTTATGATTTAATTATTAAAGATTATGAAGTAAAAATGGTTGATACACCAGTAATGAATGAATTTGAAAAAGCCATATCTCTTCGTATTATTGATTCAAACTGGGTAGAACATATGAGTGCAATGGAACATTTAAAAGAAGGTATTGGTCTTCGTGGTTATAGTCAAACAAACCCTATTCAAGCCTATACTATGGAAGGATTCGAAATGTTCGATGACTTACTTGTTAAGATTGAAGATTTAACTGCCCAATTCTTACTTAAAGCAGAAGTAAGACAAAATACCGAAAGAACACAAACTCTAAAAGGAACTGCTAATGATGGTAAAGAAACAGTTAAAAATACTCCTAAAAGAGTGAGTAAAATAGGTAGAAATGATCCATGTCCTTGCGGCAGTGGTAAGAAATACAAAAATTGTTGTGGTAAATAAAAAATAAATGTCATCAAATAATTTGGTGGCATTTTTTGTAAGAAAAATGTTAAAATAACTTGAAAATACAAATGTTCGTGTGATACAATTGTTTTGTATAAAAATAAAGGAGGTTTTGGAAAATGAAAAAAGATATATTAACTACTGAAATTATTGTTAAAGAAAATAAAATTGGAATTATGCGAATCAATAATGTAAATTATATTTCTTTAACTGATTTAGCAAGATATAAAGATAAAAATAGAACTGACTATATAGTTCAAAACTGGATGAGAACTACAAATACTATTTTATTTTTAGGAACTTGGGAGTTTTTAAATAATCAAAATTTTAATTCCGTCGAATTCGATGGGTTTAAAAATGAGTCTGGTACAAATGCTTTTGTGATGACTCCAAAGAAATGGATTACTGCTACAAATTCTATTGGTATAGTTTCAAAACCAGGGAGATATAATAGTGGTACATTTGCTCATCCAGATATTGCTTTTGAATTTGCTAGTTGGTTGTCACCCGAGTTTAAATTGTATTTAATAACTGAATTTGAAAGACTAAAAACAAATGAAGCTTATAGAGAAAAAATTGAATGGAATGCTACTAGACTTTTATCAAAAGTTACTTATGTTATTCATACTGATGCAATAAAAAAATGTATTGTTCCTACTTTAACTGAAAAACAAAAAGAATTTGTTTATGCTGATGAAGCAGATGTATTAAATGTTGCGTTATTTGGAATGACAGCAAAAGAATGGCGAGATAGTAATCCAAAATTAGCTCAAAATGGTAATATGAGAGACTATAATGATATATTGCACTTAGTCATACTTAATAATTTACAAAATATTAATGCCATATTAATTGAAGAAAAATTATCACAAAGAGAAAGCCTTATTAGATTAAATAATTCTGCCAGAAGACAAATGGAAGCATTAAAAAATAATTAAAATCTTAAAGATTTAGAATTACTACAAAAATAAGTTAATGAAAATAATTTGATTGAATAATAAAAAATTTATATAATTAAATTGATAGAAAAATATTGAAAATAAAAATATAAATGTTTGATATCTTTTAAATTTAAGGAGGTGCATATAAATGAATAATAAAAATAATTCTAATAATATAATAATTTATCAATCCGATGATGGAGAAACTAAAATTGATGTAAAATTAGAAAATGAAACAATTTGGCTATCTCAACAACAAATGGCAGTATTATATAAAACTACTAAGCAAAATATAAGTTTACACATTAAAAATATATTTGATGAAAATGAATTGGATGAAAATTCAACTGTCAAGGAATTCTTGACAGTTCAAAATGAAGGAAGTAGAAATGTAGAAAGAAATGTTAAATATTATAATTTAGATATGATTATTTCTTTAGGTTATCGTATTAAATCTAAAATAGCTACTAATTTTAGAAAATGGGCAACCGAAAGATTAAAAGAATATATGATTAAAGGATTCACATTAGATGATGAGCGTCTTAAAGGCAATGCCGGTGGCAATTACTGGAAGGAATTATTAGCTAGAATAAAGGATATCAGATCTTCAGAAAAAGTTCTTTATCGCCAAGTTTTAGATTTATATGCCACTGCAGTTGATTATAATCCAAATGATGAAAAGTCTATTGAATTTTTTAAAATTGTGCAAAATAAACTACATTTTGCAACACATGGTCATACTGCTTCAGAAGTAATCTATGAAAGAGCAGATTCAGAAAAACCATTTATGGGACTTACAACTTTTAGTGGTGATATTCCAGTTATGAGTGATGTAGTCATTGCTAAAAATTATTTAACAGAAGAAGAATTAAAAATTTTAAATAATTTAGTATCAGGATACTTTGACTTCGCTGAAATTCAAGCAATTAGGCATAAACAAATGTTTATGGAAGATTATATAAGAGAACTTGATTCAATTTTGTCCACTACAGGAGAAAAGAAATTAATTGGAGCTGGTACTATAAGTCATGATGAAGCAATAAAAAAAGCAAAAAAAGAATACAGAAAATATCAAGTAAAAGAAATTAGTCCTGTAGAAAAAGCATATTTAGAAACATTAAAAGACATTAGTAAAAAAATTGATGATAAAAGAAATTAAGTAAAAATAAAGAAATAGGAAAATAAATAATATAGAAGGTGATAACATGAATTATGAAATAGTCGAGGCTAAAAAAGAAGAAAAAAACAAAATGTATGCTTTACTTCAATTTGCATTATACGATGGTTCACAATATATTGATAATGATATTAATGATGATTGTCTTTTTGAATATAATTGGTTTGATAATTATTTTACAGATAATGATAGATTAGCATATTTTATAAAAGATAAGGAAAAATATTTAGGAATGGTTTTAGTCAATGAAAATTTAAAATTTAATAAAAATGGTAAAAGTATTGCTGAATTTTTAATTTTACCTAAATATAGAAGAAACCATATCGGAAAAAGAGTGGCATATGATATATTTGCAAAATTTAAAGGAAATTGGGAAGTTGAACCCATGGAAAATAATCCTATTGCTTATTCTTTTTGGCATAATGTTATTGCGAAACACACTAATAACAATTACATAATTAAAAAAGTTAAGAAAGGAGAAATTTTTATATTTAATAATGAAAATAATTGAGTATGAAGATAAATATTTAGATGATGTAAGAAAATTATTAACAGAATTAGAAGAATATGTTGTTGCAATTGATAAAGATGCTCTTGATCAAGTACACCCTGATTATTATGAAAAAATGGCATTAGTTGATTTAGAAAATGTTAATAAAAATAATGGTAAATGTTATTTAGCACTAGAAGATAATCAAGTAATTGGACTAATTATGGGTACTATCCCACCATTTGATAAATATGATTATCTAGATTATAAATGCCCTAAAAGGGGAATAATTACTGAACTTATAGTTACTAAAGATGCTCGTTCTAAAAATGTTGGCAAAAGTTTAATTAATAAATTGGAAGATTACTTTAAAGAAAAGGCTTGCGAATATGTTTTAGTGGATGTCTTTGCTTATAATGAAATAGGAATTAATTTCTATAATAACAATGGTTACCATTCAAGAATGTATACACAAATAAAAGAAATAAAAAGCCACTAGGGCTTATTTTATTTCTTCAAATCTTTTTTTTGCTATTTCAAAATAATTGTTTTCAATTTCAATACCAATAAATTTTCTTTTGTTTTTAATCGCTGCAATTCCCGTTGTGCCACTTCCCATAAAAGGATCTAATATTATATCATTTTCATTAGTATGAATTTTTATAATTTGTTCCATTAATTTTAAACTTTTTTGCGTTGGATGAATTGTTTTTTCACGACCAGAAACAGTTGATGTTTCAAAGCATGAGCGTAAATATGATATTGATTTTGGCTTATTAAAAACCCATTTTGAATTTTTTTTGACAGCCCAAATAGCAAATTCGGTATCTTGAACATAACGTCTATCAGTGTTTCTAGGCATTGGATTGCTTTTTTTCCATATAAGAACATCTTTAACAATTAAATCACATTCTTCTAATTTATCAATTATATGACTAATATATCGGTATGAACAAAATATTATTATTGAACCATTTTTATTTAATATTTTAGTATAATCGTTTATCCAACTATATAAATCAAAAAATCTATCCCAGTGGCCAAAATCTATACCTTGGCGGTTATTCCTTAATGTTGGAAAATTATTTTCTTTTGAAATCATATATGGTGGATCAGTTATAATATGATCTACTTCTAGATGATTTTTTTCAAATTCTTTTATAATTGTATATGCATTTCCTAAATATAATTCATAATTATCTGTTTTTATTTTTTTGGTATTATATGCTTTAATAATTGCTTTACCAATTGCCTTAGCTAAAAGTGGTGGTACAGCATTACCAATTTGTTTGCATACTGCACTTTTAGGTCCATAAAAGATAAAGCTATCACTAAAGCTTTGAATTCTAGCTGCTTCTCTTGGTGTTATAGAACGATTTAAAATTGGATGAGAATTTCGCCCATTAGAAGGTGTATCAAATCTTGTATCAATAGTGGGACTAATATTATCCCATTGTAATCTTGACCAAGTAGTAGCAAATTTTTGTTTACCATGCAATTCTTTTGGTAAATAGCTTTTATCTTTTTCTGGTGGAATCATTGCTAATTTTTCTAAGGCAAATTTAGAATGATTAGTAGCAATATGGTTATATAATTTATCACTTCTTAATTTTTTTTGATAATCAGTTAATGGCTCTAATAAATAATTAGCTTCAAATGTGCCTTCTCCCGAATTTAAATATGCTAAATCTGATATAGCATCTCGAACAGTTACTGTTTTATCGTTTCCTTTTGGTAGTTCAATGCTTTTAGTAAGAGAACCAATTATAATAGCTCTTTCTCTATGTTCTGGTACCCCAAAATCTTTTGCATTTAGTACGCCAAAATTAATAATGTATCCAACATCACTAAATTTATCTATAATTAGTTGTTTAAAATAGCCATTTTCTGAATTAAGAATATTTTTAACATTTTCGATAACAAATACTTCTGGTTTTAGTTCTTTAACAATTGCTAAATATTCTAAAAACAAAAAATTGCGTGAATCATCTTTGCCAAGATTTTTTCCTTTTAAACTGAATCCTTGACAAGGTGGACCCCCCACTACCATATTAACTTTTTTCTTTCTGGCAATTTTTATTACTTCTTTTTTTATTTTTTCATCTTTTAAATCCCCTGTAATAACAGTGGCATTTTTAAAATTTTTTTGAAATGTTTCGGTTGCGTATTTATCATTATCAACTGCTAAAACAGTTTTTATTCCTTTTACAGCATCTAAGCCAAAAGAAAAACCACCAGCTCCTGAAAATAAATCTAATACATTGAATTTCATAGTCCTCAAAGCTCCTTAAGATTTTGAGGTACTATTTTTTACTACCTCAAAATTAGTATAACACAAGAACTTGAATAATACAATAAAATATGTTAAATTAAAATTACAAAAGGAGTTAAACTTTATGAATAGTTGTAAAATAATGAAAACAAGTGAATTTTTTACCAAAAACGTTAATCCATTTTTACTAGGAGCTTTTTTTAGTAGATATGTATTTGTTAATGATAATAAATATATTGTAGCTTACAGTAGCTTTTATAAATCTCCTAAAATAACTGTTCCTAACCTAGATTTAAAAGAATATTATGCTATATATCGTGATATTTTAAATGAAGAATCTGGTGATTATCCTTATTGGCAATTAAAAAAGGATATTAGTAAAGATATAAAGCTTCCTAAAGCTAAAATTTTCTTTATATTAGAAAATGATTTAAATATTTTACCAGACAAATTTTATAATAAATTATATGGTAAGTTATATAATGATTGTGATTGGATATTTTCTGATGATTTAACTGAAGATAAAAAAAGATTTATTCGAGGTTATATGGAATTAAGGGGTAGTATTGATCGTAGTAGAAATTTTATATCACAAGATTATTTTTATAATTCTAAATTTGAAATATCTAAAGGAAGAATTTTAATTGAACGTTTAAATATACCTAACTATTATGTTAATTTTAATTTTCGTGAATTACAAAGCCAATATATAGATGGTATTATGCGAAATACTCAATATAGAATAAATTTAAAGTGGTATTTAAAAAATATTGGTATTATGAATGAATACAAAAAGGATTTATATGAAATTGGTACGGGACTAACCCATACAAAAAAAGAAGGAAACGTATGGTATTTTGATTACGAAGATGAAGTTGTTTCCAGAGAATCAAATTTAATTGATGAAAGAATTAATTACTATTTAAATAAAATATTTGGTAAAAATTTATCTAATAAAGAAATTGTTAAAATGCGTCAAGAATTAGAATTTGATGCTACACCAAATTCAGTACGTGATAATACATTAGTTAAATTAATTCAATTGAATTATCCTGATGAATGTGTCGCTTGTAAAGATGACTATGATATAAGTGATAGATCATTTAAAAAGAAAAACAGTGATAGATATTATTTTGAAGTACATCATGTTATCTCAATTGGCAAAGATAAAGAATTAGATGATGAAAATAACTTAGTTAAACTTTGTCCAACATGTCATGATTTATTAAAAAGGGGTAGAGCTTCGGAAAAAGAACAAAAAGATTTGATTAGAAAAATATTTAAGAATGCTCCTAATACTTTAGAATTTGCTAAAAATTTCTTTAATACAGATGATTATGAAGAAATTGTTCAAAAAACTTATCAAAATTTAAAATAAACTATTTGATATAGTTTTTTTATTTTAATTAAATTTTTGGTTATACTATAAATAATCGGAGTAAATTTTATGAATTTAAAAAGAATAACTTTTATTTTAGGTTTATTTTTAATATTATTTATTGGTGAGTTATGGATGCATTATTATAATATCAATAAAGAAATTCTTATAAATTATAAAGAAGAAATAAAAAAAGAAGATAAGATAGAAAATATTTCAGAAGAAAAAGAGATTAAAAATCAAGAAAAAGACATTAATAATAAAGATGTATCAAATAACAACAATAATATTGTTGAAGAAAATGAAGATGAAAAAGTAATTTTAACTTTGCAAGAAATCCAAGAATATAATAAAAAAATTAAGGAAAGAACAAATACTTTATATGATATAGATAATATTATTAATTTAACTAAAGAAGAAATTATAGAACTTATAACCAGTTATAATTTACCAAAACTGCCTAAATATGATGGTGATATAGAATATAATAGTAGTAATACAGGTAATATTTTAAATAATCGTAATTTAAATAATATTAATTTAAATATGGCAAAAGGAATTGTTGTAAAAAGAACTAATTTAAGAAGTTTTCCTACTAATATATCTTTTTATGATAAAAAAAATATTAAAGATTTTGATAGATTACAAGAAACAGAATTACTTGTTAATACACCAGTCTTAATTATTCATCAAAGTTTAGATAATTTATGGTATTTTGTAATAAGTCCTATATATTATGGTTGGGTATTACAAAGTGATATAGCATATTCAAGAGATTCTGATTATAACTATTTTATCAATCAAAATTCATTTGGTATTATTACTAAACCATCTCTTAATGTTAATGATACTATATTAGATATGAGTGTTAAATTACCTTTAGTTAAAATAAATAAAGATAGTCGAGTTTTAATGATACCGGTAAAAGGTAATAATGGGATTGTGGAAAGAAAAGAAATAACTATAAATAATGATGATGTTAGTTTAGGATATTTACCTTATACTAAAGAAAATGTTTATAAACTTGCAAATGCTTATATTAATACTCTATATAGTTGGGGTGGTAAAGATATTGGTGTTGATTGTTCTAGTTTTATTAGCCATTTATATCGGACATTTGGTTTTATTTTTCCAAGAAATACGTCAAGTCAAAATTCTAGTGTTGGTAAAGTTATTAATTTAACTAATAAAAATGATTCAGAAAAATTAAATATTATAGATGATACTAATCCTAGTTTATTATATATGAATGGTCATGTTATGTTATATATTGGTATGGAAAATAATAAACATTATATTATTCATGCATCAGGTAGTGATGGTAAAGTAGTAAAATCTATACTTGATAATTCTAATTATTTAAAAAAGATTAATAAATTAGTGGAAATTAAATAGTTATTAACATTTTATTTACTTAAAATTTTTTTAGTTTATTGCACTTATTTTTAAATTTTAGTAAACTTATTTTAGAATAGAGTTGATATTATGCAAGAATTGTCTTTTACTGATAATAATGGTAATAATTTTGTTGTTAATTTAGAAAATAATAATTATGAAGCATATAAAATAGTAAATGGAGTTAAAGTTAAACCAACACCAGAAGAACTAAAATTTATAATAGATAATTTACAAAAAATTAAAGATTTAAATAAACAAGAGAAACCTAAAACTTATGATGAATATCTTAACTTGTTAAAAGAATTAATTAAAAATGGTACTATTAAAAATACAGATCAATTAAGAAATTTTATTAGTAGTACTACTTTAAGTGAAGAAGAAAAAGAAAAAATGGCCGAAGAAGGAATTTCTGAATTAAGTATTGAAGATATTATTGGTTTAAAAAATAGAATTATTGATAGTTTAAAAAATCAAAAAACCCCAGATTTAAAAGCTTATATTAATTTTAATGTTAAAGATAATTCTTTTGGTTCAAAGTATTGTGAAGTACATCTTAATTATCAAGATGATATGGGTAGCTTTGAACATATTAAAGAAACGTTAAATTATACTGATACTTTAAAAAGAGAATTAATTGAACCAGTAACATTAGAAGTTGCTATGCGTAGCCAAGTAAAAGACAATTTTATGGTTAAAGTTGCTAATGATTTAAATAATAGATGTAATTATTTTTTGAAAACGGAAGAAAAGACGTCTTTAAGTTTAAATAATGTTGAGTATGATTATGCCGAAAAATTACAAAAGAAATGTGAAGAAATAAAAGAAAAAATGCCAGTTCAAAATGCTGATGCAAGACAAGATGCGGTAGGAGAAGAAACTCAAGATATTAATAATGAAGAAAGAGATATTCCTAAAGATGCAGTTACTGATGAATATGGTAATGTATATGATAAAAATGGTGAATATCTTGGTCAAATGAATGAATATGGTGAATTTTTAACTAATAGTAGAACTGAAAAAAGAGAAAATTCATTAAAACGTGTAAGAGTAAAAAAAGAAAATGGCTTTACGATGGTAGCGATTATTATAGCTATTACATCTTTAATAACTAGTTTAATTTTTTTAATGCAAATACTTATTTTAGGATAATATAAGTAGTAAATTTATCTTTATTTTGCTATAATTTTATTAGGTGATTAAATTTGAAAAAAAATATTTTAGTAACAATTGGGATGATTTTAGTAACACTAGTGTTATATTATTTTATGTTACCCCCAATTAATTTAAGCAGTCCGGAATTTTATTCATTTATTTTCATTATCTTTGTTATTTTTGTCTGTGTTAGTTCATTTAGTAAAATTGAAGACATGATAAGAATGCGTAGATATAGTAATAATGGCATAATTAGTTATCTTGTTATTGGAGCCCTATCAATTATTGGTTTAATTTTATTTATAAATATTGCTTTATCACCATTTTTCAATGCTAAAAGTTATAGCAAAAGAATAAGTGTTGATGAAACTCATGAATTTATTAGTGATATTAAAGAAGCTGATTTTACCAAAATTCCTTTAATTGATAAAGAAAGTAGTCAAAAATTAGGGGACCGTAAAATGGGGGAATTCACATCTTGGGTTAGCCAATTTTATGTAAGTGATTTATATACGCAAATTAATTATAATAATGAAATAGTTAGAGTTACACCACTTGAATATGCTGGTTTAATTAAATATTTTACTAATCGTGATGATGGTATTAAAGGATATATTATGGTTGATTCTGTAAGTGGTGCATCTAGTTTAAAACAAATGGATAAAGGTATGCGGTATATGCCTAGTGCTTACTTTTTTGAAAATTTATATCGAAAATTAAGACTTAGTTATCCAACTACTATTTTTGATGAAGCCTCATTTGAAATTGATAATGAAGGAAATCCTTATTGGATAGTACCAACAGTTAAATATAGTGGTGTTGGTTTAAAGAAAGAAATTAATGGGGCAGTTATATTAGATCCTATTACTGGTAAAAGTAAAAAGTATGCTGTTGAAGATATTCCAACTTGGGTAGATCATGTTTATAGTGCGGATCTTATTATTGAACAAGTAGATAACTGGGGCGAATATCGAAATGGTTTCTTAAATTCTATCTTTGGGCAAAAAGATGTTATTAATACTACCGAAGGTTATAATTATTTAGTAATGGATGATGATGTTTATTTATATACTGGTATAACATCTGTTTCATCTGATGAATCTAATTTAGGTTTTATCTTAGTTAATTTAAGAACAAAAGATGCTCATTATTATAGTGCTCCGGGTGCAGAAGAATATAGTGCAATGGCATCAGCTGAAGGATTAGTACAAGAAAAAGGTTACGAAGCATCATTCCCACTTTTAATTAATCTAAATAATAAGCCAACTTATCTTTTAAGTTTAAAAGATGATGCTGGTCTTGTTAAAATGTATGCTTTTATTGATGTAGCTGATTATCAAAAAGTAATCGTTAGTGATTCATCTTTAGGTATCGATGCGGCCGTTAAAAAGTATTTGGGAGAAAATCCATCAATTGATACCAATAATTTAAAAGATGCTACTATTACAATTAAAACGATAACTAATGCGGTTATTAATGGTAATACTAATTATTATATAACAGATATGGAAGATAAATTATATTATTGTGATATAAATATAGGTAAAACTATTCTACCTTTCTTAAAGAAAGAAGATACCATTAAAATTTCTTATAGTGAATCGGAAGTATCACAAATAGTCAGAGTAGAAAGATAAATAAATTAATAATTAAAAAATAATTGTCAATTAATGTTATAAATATAGATATTTATCACCAATTGTTGTAAAATAATTATAATAGTTGGTGATTTTTTATGTTAGAAAAAATGACTTTAGAAGAATTTCAAAAAATCAAAAAAGAATTAGCTAATTATTTAGAAACGATTGAAAATACAATGGATTTTAATGATGACAATCCTAATTTTAATCGAGATGAGTATGAAAAAATTGCCATAAAAGATTATCAACATATATTAAAAAAATTATTAACTAAAGATTTAAGTGATATTCCTTTTTCAGAATGGGAAGGAATTTATATTATAAGTTCCCCTATAAGTTTTCCTGATAAATTAGATTTTTCTAAAACTAGAGCTAATCTTGATTTTAGTATTATTCAAGTTGATGGTATTGCTGATTTTCATAATTGTCATGTTAAAAATTTAAAGAATTTATATAGTATATCTGAAGAATCTTTTGATGAAGAAGTCATAAAATCTAATCCTGATGTTTTCTTAAGCTCTGATTATCCAATAGAATTTAGAAAAAAATATTATGCAAGAAATTTAACTTTAGCAGATTTTAATTTAATAAGTAATGAACAAATTGATAAACTAAATAGAAATAAATTAATAAATTTAGATAGTTTATCTTTTGAAGAAAATGAAATAATTTTTAAAAGAATAGGTTTAAAAAGAGCATTAACTATTTATAATTATTCAGTAAATGTTTTTTTTGATGTTTTACAATTGTTAATATATAATAATGCTCAAACAATAATTGATCCAAGCTTTTTAAGTGAATTAGAAAATATTATTAAAGTTACTAAACCAGAAGAAATTAAAAAAGCGTGCTTTGAATGGTTGAAAAAGTATATAATGAGTGATGAAAAAATCAGAATTCCATTTCAAATAACTGATGCATTCAAAGAACAATATCCTGAATATTTTCCTGATTTTACATTAATTAGTAATCCAAATTTATCTTATTATTATCTTTCTAAATATTTAAACTTAAATGATTTATTAAAATATTCTAACAATTTAAAGGGAAAACAATATGCATATTTTATTAATAATACAGCTTTAAAAAAATTAGTTCTTAAAGTTGGCCAAGATGATTTTTTAGATATAATTAAAGAAAATAATATTATATTAGAATTGTTAAATGATAATAATTTTGTTAATTTTTTAGCTAATCATTATGTTTTTGATGGTGATCTTAAAAGGTCATTTAAAAATACAGTTAAAACTTTATTATATTCTTTAAGTGATGAAGAGTGTCAAAAATGGAGTGATAAGTTTAATTTTCACTATGTAAGTTATCCTACTATTGAAGATTTAAAAGATCCTGATTGTTTAATTGCTAAATACAGTAGGGATAAATATTTGAAATTAGGTATAGCAAACATTATAAAATTTGAAGAAGAAACACAGGTATTTTCTTTAAATAGTATAGATTTTTATTCTATACAAAGTAATAGTTTAAAAGAAATTCTGTCTTATGAAGAATTTGTTAATTCTTTTTTGGATAGTATTAATTACGAGAATTTAAAAGGTTCATTTAAAGAAAAAAATCCTGAATTATTTTTACCTGATGATACTCCCGAAGATATTAAAGAAAAATTTTATAATCACTTATTAACACCCCAAGATTTCATTAATGATCCAAAATTAATAACTTATTTTAAGAATACAGATTTATCTGTAGGATTAAAAATGGCTTGGTTAAGAAACTATAATCAAAATTTAAATATAGAAAATAGAAATAAAATAAATATTGAAATTGCTAAAATATATAGTAGTCTTAATGATCGCAGTTCCAAAGAAATTTTTAAAGATTATATTTCTAGAAATCCCGAAATATTAAATGATTTAGATAAATTAGAAAAATATGTAAAGATAATCATTAAGATAAAGAAATCTAATTCATTAGAAATGCAAAATTTTAGTGAAGAAATATTAACATTTATACTTGCTACTGAAAATCCGGAAGAAACATATCTTAAAATTGAAGATATATTTACTAAAAATAATTTACCAATGATTGCTAAAATATTTAATATATTTGAATTATTACATCCTAATTGTGATTTATCAACTTTTGATCATCCAGTATATTCGCCAACTTTAAATGCTGAAACTGCAGAACATCGTAGTATTATTATATTTACAGATTTATTAAAAGCTGCTTTAGGTTCCAATAACCGTTCTTTACAAGAATATATTGAAAATATTGAAATTGGTAATGATTTATTTATGCAATTACAATCAAATACACTTTCATATGATAATTTAACAGAAGAACAACGAGATATTTTAGAAACTTTTGTTGCTCATTTAAATGCTTTATATAATTCATCTCAATTAAGTAAAGATAAACCTTATAAATTAACTTATGATTTAAAAACAGATTTAGAAACTTTAAATACTTTATTTAAACCAACTAAAAGATATGATTTACCAGATCGAATTGTGCGTATGTTTGCAGCCAAAGCAGGAATAAAATCTTTTGACCAATTAAAAAAATATTTAACAGACATTATTAAAGAAACAGATCAAAGAAATAGAGAAGCATCACAAAGAAAATTTAAATTAGAAGAAGGAGACTTTATTAAAGGGATAGCTGATGATACTAGAAAAAGTAGAGAAGCAATTACATTTTTAAATAATATTTTTCAAAATGGTTCTTTATCAAAAGAATTTTTGGGAGCAGATGCTGATAGTGATTTAACTCCTTTAGATACTGATTGCTCTATTATACAAGATCCTAGTGCTGATATTGAAGGAACTTTAAGTTCATTAGCGGCTTCTTATTATGGAAAATTTTGGTTTGTTTTAAAAAATAGAGATAGTAGATTTACAATAACTAAGGGAAATTTAAGTGAAAAAAGACCTATTGCTAAACCGGGGGAATTTACAAAACTAGAAGCATTTTATACCGGGCCAAATGGACTTAATCATTATGGTATTAGAACTGGTTTTGCATCAAGTGATATTGATTTTATTGTCTCTCGTGAGAATGATAAACGACTTGGTTTAGAAATAGCTAAAAATGGTTTTTATATTCCAGTAGTTGATTTACATACTGAAAAATTAATATTTACGCCTGAAGATTATGATAGATTAAGAAGCAAAATGGCTGGATTAAAGCATTATCAAACTGGTGATTATG
Source organism: uncultured Bacilli bacterium (assembly GCA_947626115.1). GTDB lineage: Bacteria > Bacillota_I > Bacilli_A > RF39 > UBA660 > SIG200. The sequence continues at coordinate 8,539 of CANQQX010000012.1, read as the reverse complement.
TTTTCTCTTATGAACTAGAAAAAGAAGCCGAAATACTTGATAAAGATAGTGCCGAAAAAATAGCAAAGATGAATATTCTTAATATAAAAGATGTAGAAGTTAAACGAAAAGCCATTTCTTTAATATTAGCAAAATCATTGGCAAAATTTGGCTTAACAATTGTAACTACTCATAAAAAAGATTTATCAGAAGGTATAGTAGAATTAATTGATACAGGATCTACTGGAAGAGGTACAAATGTTTATGGTGATGGTGATTTTGATTTTATGATGAAATTTGATCAAAGTATTATGGAAAATCCAGAACTTTTTAGTAAAATTCAAGAAGCTTTAAAAGAAGCTTTACCACATCAAAATGTTAGTAAACCAGATATTATAAAAGGAAATTTTAGATTTGAAAATGTAATTATACCGGGACTTGATAGCCCAGTTCAAATTGATATTAGTTTTGCCACTAGAACAGATAAAATTTCTTATTCAACTGATGAAGCTATTAAAGAAAGACTAGCTAATATTAAAAAATTAAGTGTTGATAAATATAATTTGGTATTAAAGAACATTATTGCTGCTAAAGCTCTTTTAAAAGAGTATCATGTTTATAAAAAAGAAGTTGAAGGTGGTCTTGGCGGAGTAGGGGTAGAAAATTGGATACTACAAAATGGTGGTTCTTTAGAAACTGCCGCTAAAGAATTTTTAAAAGTTGCTGAAACTTGTCAAGATTTTTCTGAATTTTGTGATAAATATCAAATATGGGATTTTGGCGAAAATCATTATAGTGTTAAAGAAGATAATATGTATTTACATGATAATTTTGTTAAAAAAAATATGACAAAAGAAGGATATGAAAAAATGTGTAAGGCTTTAAGAATGTATTTAAATTCATTAGAAATTACTGATATTATTTCAAAAGATAATTTATTTAAAGAAATTGAAGATAATTTAGAAGATTCAATTCCTATATTATAGAAGGGAAATAATTATGGAAAACTTAAAAGAAATATTAATTAATCTTGGGAGGTCACTTTGACATCACAAAAAAAAGTGAACGTATAAAAGAATTAGAAAAATTAACCAATAAAGAAGATTTTTGGCAAGATTTTTCTTATGCTAATTCTATTAATAAAGAATATCAAAAATTAAAAAAAGTTATTGATAATTATAATAGTTTATTAGATAGTATGAATGCTTTAGAATTATTAAGTGATGAACTATCTGAAGAAGAATATAATAAAGAATTAGCAAAATTAGAAGAAGAAATAACAAAATTAGAAAAGAAAATTCATTTAAATGGTGAGTATGATAGCCTAAATTGTTATTTAGAAATTCATCCTGGTGCTGGTGGTACGGAATCTTGTGATTGGGCATCAATGCTTTTACGAATGTATGAAAGATTTTGCGAAAAAAATAATTATTCTTATGAAGTTATTTATGAAACACCGGGTGAAGAAGCAGGTCTTAAATCAGTTTTAATTAAAATAAGTGGTGAAGATGCTTATGGTTATTTAAAACGGGAAAGTGGTGTTCATCGTTTAGTACGGATTTCACCATTTGATGCTGGCAAAAGAAGACATACCTCTTTTGCTTCTGTAACGGTAACACCTGAATTTACTGATACCCCAAATATTGAAATAAAAGAATCAGATTTAAAAATTGATGTCTATCATTCATCTGGAGCCGGTGGTCAATCAGTTAATACTGCTAATTCAGCCGTTCGAATTACTCATTTGTCTTCAAAAATTGTAGTTACTTGTCAAAATGAACGAAGTCAACTTAAAAATAAAGAAATTGCTTTAAAAATTTTAAAAAATAAATTATATGAAAAATATTTACAAGAAGAAGATGCGAAAAAGAATGCTTTAAAGGGAAGTCAAATGAATATTGATTTTGGTAGTCAAATCAGAAGTTATATTTTAGAACCATATAAACTTGTTAAAGATACAAGAAGTAATTATGAAAATAATGATCCTGATGCAATTCTTGATGGTAATATTAAGGAAATGTTAGATTTTAATTTAAAAAATATTAAATGAATTACTTAATGTAGTTCATTTTTTGTGATAATTCCGTGATATTCCTTGCTAAATTAATTACTTTTAGATACAATATGCATTGTGATATTATGAAAGAAGTGCAAAATTATTTAAATAATTTACTTACTGATAATGATACAATTGTAATTGCTACATCTGGTGGCCCTGATTCAATGTGTTTATTACACATTCTTTTATCAATGCAAAAGATAAAAAATTTAAAACTAATTTGTGCCCATATCAATCATAATACAAGATACGAAAATAAAGATGAAGCCGAAATGGTTAAAACGTATTGTGAAGATAATAATATAATATTTGTCTATGATGAAATAAAAAATTATAAAAATAATAAATTTACCGAAAGTGAAGGAAGAGAAAAGCGTTATAAAATCTTAGATGATGTTGCTAAAAAATACCACGCTAAATATTTAATGACTGCTCATCATGGTAATGATTTAGAAGAAACTATTTTAATGCGGATAGTAAGAGGTAGTAATTTAAAGGGGTATATAGGTATTCCTAAAATTAGTCATAATGATGATTATGATATTGTAAGACCACTTTTATATGTAAATAAAAAGGAAATATTAGAATATATAAATAAATATAATATTCCTTATGTAATAGATAAATCTAATGAAGATGACAAACATACAAGAAATAGATATCGAAAACATATGTTACCATTTTTAGAAAAAGAAGAAAAATTAGTTCATCAAAAATTTTTAAAATATAGTGAAGAGTTAGAAAGTTATCATAATTATGTAAATAGAGAAATAAAAAAGATAATAGATAATATATATAAAGATAATAAAATTAATATTAAAAATTTATTAAAAGAAGATGAATTTCTGCAAAGAAAAATTATTGAATATGTTATTGAAGATATTCAAAAATATGAAATATTTAATATTAATGATAAAGAATTTAATAATATTTTAGAGTTACTTAAAAGTGATAAAAATAATCAAATTAATTTAGCGGATAATTTTATTGCCAGAAGAAGTTATAATTATTTAATTATTGAAAAGAATAATGATGTTGATAACTATAAATATATTTTTGATAAAGAAATTAATATTTTGAATAAATATATTATTAAAGAAATAAAATCATCAAAAGATACAAGTAACTATACAACAAGAATTAATAGTAAGGAAGTTAAATTACCATTTATTGTGAGAAATATTTTACCTGGTGATAAGATGCAAATTAAAAATTTACAAGGTAGTAAAAAAATAAAAGATATTTTTATTGATATTAAACTAGACAAAGTCAAAAGAAAGAGTTATCCTATTGTAACGGATAGCGAAAATAATGTTATTTGGTTACCGGGAATAAAAAAATCAATATTTGATAAGGAAATTTCTGAAAAATATGATATAATACTTAAGTACATGGAGGAAGAATAATGAATAATCAAAATAATAGTAATAGATTAAAAAATACTTTACCTTATTTAATATTAATTGGAGTAGTAATAGTAGTCTTATTTATATTAGATATGCAAGGTAATAAAGTAAATGAATTATCAACTGGTGAACTTTTAAAAAGTTTAAAAGATAATAATGTAACAGAGATAATGATTACTCCGAATAGTAATGAATCTGTTTATTATGTTGAAGGTAAATTAAAGGATTATGGAGAAAATGAAAGCTTTAAAACTAAATTAGTTGAATCAGAAGTACCTTTAATTACTGAGTATGTTACGGAAAATGATATAGCAGAATATGATACAAATAGTGATCCTGGTAGTAGTGCATTTCTATATATTATTGTAAATGTTCTACCATTTGTACTTGTTATTGTCTTTGGTTATGTTTTAATGAAGAAACTTGCGATGACTAATAAAAATTCCGTTGATTTTGGTCGTAGTAGAGCAAGACTTTCTAATGATCAAGATAAAAAGAGTTTCAAAGATGTTGCAGGTTTAACTGAAGAAAAACAAGAAGTAGAAGAATTAATTGATTTCTTAAAAAATCCAAAGAAATTTCAAAAACTTGGAGCAAGAATTCCTAAAGGTGTTTTATTAGTAGGTCCTCCAGGAACAGGTAAAACTCTACTTGCTAAAGCAGTTGCAGGTGAAGCCAATGTACCATTCTTCTATATTAGTGGCTCTGATTTTGTTGAATTGTTTGTAGGTGTTGGTGCATCTCGTGTTCGTGATATGTTTAAGGAAGCCAAAAGAAGTGCTCCTTGTCTAATCTTTATCGATGAAATTGATGCGGTAGGTAGACAACGTGGAACTGGTCTTGGTGGTGGCCATGATGAAAGAGAACAAACATTAAATCAATTACTTACCGAGATGGATGGATTTGGTGAAAATGAAGGTATCATTATAATTGCTGCGACTAACCGTCCAGATGTCTTAGATCCAGCCTTACTTCGTCCAGGTAGATTTGACCGTCAAGTTACAATTAACTTGCCAGACTCTAAATCAAGAGAAGCAATCCTTAAAGTACATGCTAAAAATAAAATACTAGATAGTACTGTAAATTTAGAAAACTTAAGTTTAAGAACACCAGGCTTTAGTGGTGCTGACCTTGAAAACTTACTTAATGAAGCAGCCCTACTTGCAGTTCGTCGTAATAAACCAGCAATAGGTATGGCCGAAATAGATGAAGCAACTGACCGGGTATTAATGGGACCTGCAAAAACATCTCGTAAGATAACCGAAAAAGAAAAGAAATTAGTATCGTTACATGAAGCTGGTCATGCTGTTATTGGTTTAAAATTAGAAGATGCGCAAGAAGTTCATAAGATAACTATTATTCCTCGTGGTATGGCTGGTGGTTATACAATGATGCTTCCAAAAGAAGAAAAAACGGTTGTAGCAACGAAAAAGGAATTACTTGCTCAAATAACTGGTTTACTTGGTGGTAGAGTTTCCGAAGAAATATTCTTAAATGAAATTTCTACTGGAGCATCAGATGACTTTAAGAAAGCAACTAATATTGCTCGTAGTATGGTTACTGAATATGGTATGAGTGATTTAGGACCAATGCAATATGAAGAACAACAAGGTAGTGTCTTCTTAGGAAGAGATTATGGTAAAACGAAAAACTTTAGTGATCAAGTTGCTCTAGAAATAGATAGAGAAACAAGAAAAATAATTGAAGAATGTTATAAAAAAGCTAAAGAAATAATTTCTAATAATAAAGCTTTAATTAGTCTACTTAGTGATGCTTTAATGAAATATGAAACAATTACCAAAGAACAAATTGAATACATTGTTAAAAATGGTAGTATAGATTTTGAAGTAAATGAAGAAAATTCTAAAGTAGAAGAACCTTCTTTAGAAGATTTAAAAGAACAAGCTAAAGAATTAAAAATTAAAGGCTATACTAAAATGACTAAAGAAGAATTAGAAAATGCTATTAAGGAAAGGAATGAATAATAATGTTAGAAACAATTTTATTAGTAGTTTCAGTACTACTTATTGCTATTGTTTTATTACAAGGTAATAAAGCAACTGATTCAGCAGGTATTATCACTGGTGGTAATCAAGAATTATTCCAAAATATGAAAGAAAGAGGAGCTGAGTTATTTATAAGCCGTTTAACTTTCATTCTTGGTGTATTATTCTTTGTAATATCATTTATTCTATTCTTAATGTAATAAATTATATAGTATTAAGATTAATTATAAAATCAGACAAGATTACAAACATGTTTGATTTTTTTTGTTATTAAAAAAATTGATTCTATTGACTCTCGGGGGGAGACCGTCCGACAAATAAAAAAATTAAATAAATTTTAATTATTAAAGTAAAAAAATAAGATAAAAATTTAAAAAATAAAAAAAATATTAGAAATAGCAAAATATAGATGAATATATTATGCTATTTTTAGTATATTATCCTTTTTATTATTGAAATATTCAATTAATTTATCAACACCAATTAAATTTTTGGCATGCAAAATATTCTCAGCACAATAGTAAATTGCACATTCTCCAGTTACCTTTTTCTTGCCTTTGAGTAAAACATAACTAGCATCTCGGCATCTTTTTAACATTGCGTGGGGAAGTTCAGATAAAGACATTCGTTTTTTAATTAAATCTTTGTCAATTTTAAATTCAAAACAAACAACTTTAATTTTCTTTTTTTTAGATTTTTTTCTAGTCATTTTAAGAGTATTGTTATTTTTAGGAATAACAATACTTTGACCTTTTTTAAAATCAACAGTTTTATATTTTGAATTACAACAAGGATTTTTACAATTTTTACAAGCAAGTTTATTACAATATCTAGTAGCAGATTTGTTAACAGATTTTTTTCTTAAAGTTTCACCCATTGGACAAAAGACTATATTAGATTTTATATGTCTTGTAAAGCAATGGTCATTAATTGCTTTGTCTCTTAATTCTTGTTCACTAACATTATCATCAATAATAGTATTATCGTTTTCCACAATAGTTTTTTCTTTAATTTCAATATTATCAATTTTATCTTTATAAATATTAGGTACAACACCAGCACGTAAACATTTTTGAATATCATCACTTTTTAAACTATTAATCATATCATCAGTAATTTCATTTTCTTCATATATAGTTTCAAGAGAATAAGAATCGTCTTGCTTTTTGCTAGGAGTAACCTCTGGAATAATACCATTTTCAAGAGCACTAACCATATCTTCACGTTTGTTGTAACCTTTATCAGTAATATTAGTTAAAGTTTCAAAGTCATAAATTTTTTTAGCATTAGTAGATATATCAGTAATGCTACCTAAGTCAGCAGGTTTATCAGTAACTGAAAAGTCAGTTACAAAATGATTCTCATCAACAAGGACTTGGTTGTTATAACAAACATTAAATTTACCATTGTTTTTCATTAATTTAGCTTCTTTATCAGTTAAAGAAATTTGAGTATCACCATTTTTTGTTATAGTGTTTTGAATGTTTTGATAATGATCAAGTTTATTGATATAATTTTTTAATTCAGCAACATATTGTTCTTTATCAAAAGAAGGATCATTATTAACAAATTCATCAATATTTTCGATAAGTTTTTTAACTTTGTCAGCATCATTAAGATTTTCATAATTTTCCATAATATCATAAAAATTAACCATATTAAGATAATCATCAATATGTTTTTTAATTCTATTAATACGATCATCAACTTTATTTAAAGTAAAGTTTTTTTCTTTAGAATTAACAGCGATAATTTTAACACCATCTTGAGACTCAATATTAGAAAGAGAGCCAAGTTCTTTTAAAGAAAGGTTAAACTCATAAAAAATAGATTTAAGGTTATTAGCATTATCTTTACGAAAATCAGAGATAGTACGATGGTCAGGAGTTAAACCTTTAAGAAGCCAGATACACTCAATATTAGTTTTAGCAAAATACATAAGAGAACGAGAAGAACGAACCTTTTTGTTGTAACCAAATAAATAAAGTTTAGTTAAATCTTTTGGATCAAAAGGTCTGTTACCTTTAGAATTAGGTTGAGAATATTTAAAATTAAAATTAGCAAAATTAATAGAATCAACAAAAGCATCGATAACACGAACAATACTATCTTTGTCAATCATATCATCTAAAGAAGTAGGAAAAAGAGCAAGTTGATTTCGATCAAAGCCTATTTTATACATAAGAACATCACCTTAATAAAATTATAAAATAAAATAAGATAATAATCAAAAAAAATATAAACAAAAAATGGTTGACTCGGGGGGGGTAATTTGCCTTATAATAAATTTATAAGATTATATAATAATATAGTATATGTGAATTGTCGGACAGATTCGGGGGGGGTATATTATAATTATCTTATAGTAATAGGAGAGTCAGTATGAAAATAAATAAAAATAAAAAATATATTATGGTAGTTTTAATAATGTTATTAATAATAACAATTGTAAGTATTAAAAGTTTAATGAAAGATAATAGTAAATCATTACCAGAAACAAATGAAATAAATAATCCTAAAAGATTTGCAGTAATGGTTCAAAATGAAACAGGATATGAAGAGTATATAAGTAAAGATAATAAATGGCCCGGTGAAGGATATAAATTTAAAGAAGCAAAATGTGTAGATAATAAAGGAAGTAAGATAGACAGTAATATAGTAAAATACAATAATGGAAAAGTAACATTAACAACAAATAAGACAGTATATTGTACATTATATTTTGATAAAAAGACAACAATAAATGCGTTAGATATAGTAGCAAGTAAACCAAAGAGTTTAAGTCCGAATCCAGATCAAGGAGATATGTATAGATATCAAGGGACAAGTGAGTTAGTAAATGATAACTACATATGTTTTGGCACAAAAGAAAGTGAAGAATGTACAAATGATAAAGATCATTATATGTACAGAATAATAGGAATAACGCCAGAAGGAGAAATGAAACTTATAAAACAAACACCAGTTAAAGAACTAGGAAATAACAGATTTAGTTGGTATAAAGCAACAGGAATGATAATGTCAACATAAAAATGTAGGTTTTGGCTAATATAATTTTGTAGGAAAACCTACATTTTTATGTTAGCAAA
>CANQQX010000011.1 GCA_947626115.1 uncultured Bacilli bacterium | reverse complement strand
ACTTAATGCAATTTATTTTGGACAAGTAAATGCAACTGCTTTTATAATAATTGCTTTTACTTGTCCAAGTAAGAAAACTTTTAAAAATTAGCACTCATATATTGACAAGTGCTAAGCATAATATTATAATGTAATTAGCATTTGAATTTATCGAGTGCTAATTTGGTGGTGATGCGATGATTATGGATGAAAGGAAAAAAGCATTATTAAAAGAAATTGTTGAAACTTATGTTAAAACAATTAAACCTGTTGGTAGTAATTCTTTATGTAAGAAGTTAAAATGCTCAAGTGCCACGATTAGAAATGAAATGGTAGCCTTAGAAAATATGGGCTACATTGAAAAAAATCATATTTCTAGTGGTAGAGTTCCAAGTGAACTTGGGTATCGTTATTATGTTGAGAATTTAATGGAGCCAAAAGATTTAACTGGAGAAGATATGTTAAAGTTACAAACAATATTCTCTAATAATGACTTACAAGTTAGTGATGCAGTTAGTAAGTGTCTAGAAATTATTAGTGATTTAACTAACTATACATCAATTGTATTAGGTAAGAGTAGTAACGATAATTTGCTTAAGCAAATAAATGTTATCGCTTTGGATGAAAGAAGAATAATTGCGGTTGTTTGTACCGATAAAGGAATAGTGGAAAATAAGCAATTTGTTCTTGATACTAATACTGATGTAGGAGAAATAGTTAAAACTAGTGAAATGATCAATAAGATGTTAGTGGGTACTCCAATTAACAAAGTCGCAGAAAAATTGGAATTAGAAATAAAACCAATTATTGCGAAAAGAATTAAAGATTATGAAACAGTTTATAATATTTTCTATGATGCATTTAATGATTTTATAAAACATAATACTAATATGCATGTATCCGGAAGAGTTAATCTTTTAAAAGAACCAGAATATGAAACAACGGAAGATATTAAAAGAATAGCATCAAAACTAGAAGATGATTCATTTAAAGAAATGGTTAGTAATATAGATGGTGGCGAAAATTTACAAATTTATATTGGTAAAGATTCTAATTTTGATGATAATGTTACCGTTATAAAGAAGAAATATAAATCTGGTGGAGAAGAAGGAACAATTGCGATAATTGGTCCTAAAAGAATGGAATATGAAAGAGTTGTATCACTACTTAATTATATGGTAGATAAGATCGAGGGAAAAGATGAAAGAAAATAGTGAAGAAAAAATTGAAACTTTGGATAGTGTAGTAAAGGAAGAAAAGCATCCAAAGAAAGAAAAGAAAAATAAAGAAGTAGAAAAATTACAAGAAGAGAAAAGAGATTTAAATGATAAATTACTTAGAATATCTGCCGAAATGCAGAATATGCGTAAAAGATATGATGAAGAAATAGCAAGAATGTATAAATATGAAGGGGAAGGAATAATAAAAGAATTATTAAGTACATTGGATAATTTTGAAAGAGCTATTTTGCAAGATAATGATAATTTAGAAGATGAATTATCTAAATTCTTAAGCGGATTTAAACTAATATATAGTGAGTTCCGTACTAAATTAGAGAATAAGGGGTTAAGTGAGATAAAATGTCAAGATGAAGCATTTGATCCTACTTTTATGGAAGCAGTATTAACTGAAAAAGTAGAAGGTAAGGAAGCAGGTATAGTCATTGATGTTTTACAAAAAGGATATAAATTTAATGATAAAGTAATAAGACCAGCAATGGTTAAAGTTAGTGAATAATAATACTCTAAAAAAGAAAGGAAATGATTAATTATGAGTAAAATTATAGGTATCGATTTAGGAACAACTAATAGTTGTGTCGCTGTCCTTGAAGGTGGCGAACCAAAAGTTATTCCTAATAGTGAAGGAAATAGAACAACTCCTTCTGTAGTAGCCTTTAAAGGCGATGAAGAATTAGTTGGTGAAACTGCCAAAAGACAAGCAGTTACTAATGTTAAAAATACTATTTCTTCAATTAAAAGAAAAATGGGAACTAGTGAAAAAGTTGAAGCTAATGATAAGAAATATACACCAGAAGAAATTAGTGCGAAAATCTTAGCTAAACTTAAAAGTGATGCTGAAAGTTATTTAGGTGAAAAAGTTACTAAAGCGGTTATAACAGTTCCAGCATACTTTAATGATGCTGAAAGACAAGCAACTAAAAATGCTGGTAAAATAGCTGGCTTAGAAGTTGAAAGAATTATAAATGAACCAACTGCAGCAGCACTTGCGTATGGCCTTGATAAACAAGATAAATTACAAACTATCTTAGTTTATGACCTAGGTGGTGGTACATTTGATGTATCTATCCTTGAGTTAGGTGATGGTGTCTTTGAAGTTAAAGCAACAAGCGGTAATAATCGTCTTGGTGGTGATGACTTTGATGCACGTATTAGTGATTATTTAGTATCTGAATTTAAAAAAGAACATGGCGTTGATTTATCTAAAGATAAAATGGCTATGCAAAGAATTAAAGATGCTGCTGAAAAAGCTAAAAAAGATTTATCTGGTATGACAACTGCCCAAATAAGTCTACCTTTTGTAGCCCAAAGTGATGAAGGACCATTACATATGGAAATGAGTCTTACAAAAGCTAAATTTGAAGATTTATGTCGTGATTTATTTGATTCAACTCTTGAACCAGTAAGAAAAGCTTTGAAAGATGCTAAACTTACAAATAAAGATATTGATAAAGTTATCTTAGTTGGTGGTTCAACTCGTATACCATACATTCAAGAATTAGTTAAAAAAGAATTAGGTCAAGAACCAAATAAAGGTGTTAACCCTGATGAAGTTGTTGCCATGGGTGCAGCTATTCAAGGTGGTGTTTTAACTGGTGAAGTTGATGATATAGTACTACTTGATGTAACACCATTATCATTAGGTATTGAAACACTTGGTAATGTTATGACTGTTTTAATTCCAAGAAATACAACTATTCCAACAAGTAAGAGTCAAGTATTTAGTACAGCTGCTGATAATCAACCTGCTGTTGATATTCATGTTCTTCAAGGTGAAAGACCAATGGCTTATGACAACAAAACTTTAGGAAACTTCCAACTTACAAATATTCCACCTGCAAAAAGAGGAATACCACAAATTGAAGTTACCTTTGATATCGATGCTAATGGTATCGTTAATGTTAAAGCTAAAGATTTAGGTACAGGTAAAGAACAATCAATTACTATTACTTCAAGTACTAACCTTTCTGATGATGAAATCGATAAAATGGTTAAAGAAGCTGAAGCTAATAAAGAAGCTGATGAAAAACGTAAAGAAGAAGCTGAAGTTAGAAATAATGCTGATTCAATGATTTTCCAAACTGAAAAAGCTCTTGAAGATTTAGGAGATAAAGTTGATCAAAAAGATAAAGAAAAAGCAGAAGATCTAATTAAAGAATTAAAGAGCGAATTAGAAGGAAAAGACACTGATAAAATTAAAGAAAAAACCGAAGAATTATCTAAAGTAGCTATGGATTTAGCAGCTAAAGTATATCAAAATGCAAATCCAAATAATAATGCTGAAGCTGAAACAACAACTGAAGAAAAACCAAAAAAAGATGGAGTAGAAGAAGCAACATTTGAAGAAAAATAAAAAGTATAAGGTTCTAGATAACTAGAACCTTAACTTTGTAAGAGAAAGGTAAATGTATGGCAAAGACAAGAAAAGATTTTAAAGATATATATAAATGGAATACTAAAGATTTATTTAATAGTGATGAAGAGTGTTTAAAAGAAATTAAAAAAATAGAAAAAGAATTACCCAAATATACTAAATATGTTGGACATATTTTAGATAGTGCCGATAGTTTATTAGAATTATTAACATTTGATATAAATTTATCAAGAAAAATAGAGAAGATATTTATCTATGCTCATATCAATAATGATGCTGATACTAAAGATACTAAATATCAAGAATTATTTGGGTTAGCTAAAAATTTATATACTAAATATTTAGAAACTACTTCATTTATAGTACCAGAGTTAATGGAAAGTGATTATAAAGTTGTAGAAAAATATTTAAGTGAGAAAAAAGAATTACAAGAATTTGAACGTAATTTAAAACAAATATACAGGGCTAAAGAACATATTTTAAGTAAAGATGTTGAAAATGCTTTAAGTAACTATGCTAATTTAATGAGTGCCCCTGATGAAATAATGGGTACTTTAACTGATAGTGATTTTACTTTTGATAGTATTATGGTTGATGGAAAAGAGGTAGAACTTACTGAAAGTAATTATGCAATATATATAAGACATAATGATAGAGATGTCAGAAAACAAGCATTTTCTTCATTATATAAAACTTATGCCCAATATAAAAACACTCTTGCGGTTATTTTAAAAAATGAAGTAGAAAAGAATGTAACTAGTGCCCGTCTTCGTAAATACAAAAATAGTTTAGAAGCATCACTTTTCCATGATGAAATTGATAGTAAAGTATATCATAATTTAATTACATCAATTCATAAACATTTACCTAGCTTATATAAATATTGGCATTTAAAAAAGAAATTATTAAAAATAGATGAAATGCATTTATATGATACTTATGCCGAAATAGATATTAAAGATGATAAAAAATATACTTATGAAGAAGCTAAAGATTTAGTTTTAGAAATAACTAAACCTTTAGGGGATACTTATGTTAAAGATTTATCTTATGCTTTTACTAATAGATGGATAGATTCATGTAATAATGTTGGCAAAAGAGGTGGAGCTTATTGTACAGCGTGTTATGATGCCCATCCTTATGTCTTAATGAGTTTTGAAGGACTGCTTAATGATGTTTCAACTCTTGCTCATGAACTTGGTCATGCGATGCATTATTACTATGCGTGTAAGTCTCAAAAATACCAAGATTATAATTATAGTATTTTTGTCGCAGAAGTAGCTAGTCAAGTTAATGAAATATTATTAAGTCGTTATTTACTTGATCATAGTAATAAAAAATGCGAAAAAATTAAAATAATTGATGATTTATTACAAAAGTATAAAGCATCAATCTTTAGACAAACGATGTTTGCTGAATTCGAATTATATATTCATGAATATACGGAAAAAGGTGGCGTATTGACTTACCAAAATATGAGTGATAAATATTTAGAATTAAATAAAGAGTATTTTGGTGATGATGTAGTAGTTGATGAAGAAATCAAATATGAATGGGAAAGAATACCACATTTCTATATGGACTTTTATGTTTATCAATACGCTACTGGTTTTGCCGCTGCCATCTATCTTGCTAATCAAATTTATGAAGGCAATACTAAAGTTAGAGATAATTATTTAGAATTTTTAAAATTAGGTTGTACAAAAAATCCAATTGATTCTCTTAAAGTTGCGGGTGTTGATATGACTAAAACAGAAGTATTTGACAACGCGATTAAATTTATGGATGAATTAATAAGTGAGTATGACCATTTAATGGGAAGTGAAAAAGATGAATAAGAAAGATTATTATGAAACTCTTGGGGTATCAAAAAATGCGACTGATGAAGAAATAAAGCGTGCATTTAGAGTTTTAGCGAAAAAATATCACCCAGATGTTAATAAAGAACCTGGTGCAGCCGAAAAATTTAAAGAAATTGGGGAAGCTTACCAAGTTTTATCAGACAAAAATAAAAGAGCCCAATACGACCAATATGGTCATGCAGCTTTTGAAAATGGTGGAGCATCTAACTTTGATATGGGTGATATCGATTTAGATGATATCTTATCAAGTATCTTTGGAGGTGGTTTCAGCGGTTTCTCATCTTTCTCTGGCTTTGGGGGAAGAGAGCGCGGTCGAAGTAGAGCAAGACGCGGTGATGATTTACTTATGCGTATTAATCTTACTTTTGATGAAGCTGTATTTGGCTGTAAAAAAGATATAAAAGTGAATGTTACTGAAGAATGTGATGAATGCCATGGTACTGGTGGTTTTGGTGAGACGACATGCACGATGTGTGGTGGCCTTGGTGTTGTAAGAGATGAACAAAGAACTTTATTTGGCATCATGCAAACCCAAAAGACTTGTCCAAACTGTCGTGGTACGGGTAAAACATTTAAAGAGACTTGTTCAACTTGCCGTGGTGAAGGAAGAGTAAAAAAGAATAAAACTTTAACTGTAACTATTCCATCTGGTGTTGATAATGGTAGTCAACTTCGACTTTCTGGTAAAGGTGGTGCTGGTGTTAATGGTGGTGCCAATGGGGATATTTATTTAGAATTTAGTGTATCAGATCATAAATATTTTGAAAGACAAGATGATGATATCTACCTAGAAGTACCAGTTACCATTACTGATGCTATCCTTGGCTGCAAAAAAGAAATACCTACTCTTAATGGTAATGGATATATTGAAATAAAACCCGGAACCCAAAATTATACTAAGTTAAAATTAAAAGGTAAAGGTATTAAAAATGAAAGTAGTAGAACTACTGGAGATATGTATGTTGTTATTAATGTTATCATACCTACTAAACTTTCAAGAAAACAAAAAGAATTACTTAGTGAACTTGCTGATACGGATTTAGAAAGTGAACCAGAATTTAGAGATTTTGAAAAAGCATTAAAATAGAAGAAGAAATTCTTTTATTTTTTTGGGGTTTAAATTGACAACATTTTTGATATTTAATATAATTAATTATGAGGATTGATGGTAGATGAAAGAGCCAATTTTAGTCAAATTAAAGATGAAAAAAGGATATAAAAGAAGCTTATCTTTTCTTAGTATATTAATTATAGCTATTGCTTTTTTAGGTGTTGGTTATCTATTTTATGATAAAGTTATCAAAGATTCTGATATTGAAGTAAATGGAGCATTATCTATTAATTATATAAGTGGTAAAAGCTTTAATATAAAAAATAATGAGACAATTAAATTTTCCGTATCTAATGCTTCTGATAAAGTTAATTATTATAACATTGGTTTTATGAAAGTACGTGGTGAAGGCACTTATAAAATAATCTCAGATAATAAATTAGTTACTGAAGGTAAATTAAATAGTAGTGATGAAATAAGTACTGATTTTGTTAGTATTGATACTATGGAAACTAAAGAGTATATTATTGAAATTACTAATAAAGGAAAAGACAATATAAAAGGATCTTTAAATATTCGTCCCCAAGTAGGTGTAGTAAAAACTTTTGCAGATATTATAATAGAAAATACTAATCCTTCTGATGATGCTTTATCTAAGGTAGGCGAAGAAGCTGCCGTAGATGATGAAGGACTTATTAAAAGTAGTGATGATTCTGGTGTTAGTTATTATTTCCGGGGTAATGTAAAAAATAATTATGTATCTTTTGCTAATCTTACCTGGCGTATTGTTAGAATCAATGGTGATGGTACAGTTAGAATGATATTAGATGATATTATAAGTGAAAGTGCTAATTATAAAAATGAAGAATCAGAATCATTTTTGTATCAAGATTCTTATATTAGTACAGCTTTAGATAACTGGCATCAAGAAAATTTACGAAATTATACTAATTATATAGCTACAACTAATTATTGTAATGATGTTAGTCATGATGATGCTAATAATTATTTACCTTATAGTAGAATTATGATTAATAAAATACCTACATTAAATTGTTTAGGTAATACATTCAAAAATAATGTTGGCATTCTTTCTATTGATGAAGTTATTTTAGCCGGAGCTGCTCCTACTAATCCAAATCAAAGTTATTATTTGTATAATCCTGATATTAAAGATGCTTGGTATACAATGACTGCATCAAGTGGGGTAGAAAAATCTATTAATATGTTTGTAGTGGATGCTAATGGTAATATTAAAACTACTATACCAGGAAGTACTTATGAAAGAGTAAGACCAGTTATTAATTTAATAAAAAATACCGAAGTAACTGGTAATGGTACAATAGATAATCCTTATAAAGTAATTACTAAATAATATTGTTAAGTGTCAATATATATGCTATAATAAGTGTCAACATTTGCTAATATTTGTGTAAAGCAGATGTTTAACACTTATTTTTATATACATAAAGTGTTAAAATAATAATGTGGTGATTATTTATGAATTTTTTACAAGACATTTATACTTTTATTAAATGCTTAAGTTTTGTTGATATAACATTTTTTATCGCTATTATCACTTTATTAATATTAATTGTTACTCTTATTTATTTTATTAAAATAAATAAAGATGATCCATTAGATGTTGATGATTTTTTTCCACCAATGGGAAATAAACCAAATGATGATGATAAGAAAAAAGAAGAAATAATAAACGAAATAAAGAATAATGAAGAGGTAAAAAAAGATGAAAAAAATAATGAAGAAGAGTTTGCCTATAATGATGAAGAAGGAGAACTTTTAGATTTAGAAGGACTAACTAAAAAATTACAAGAAGATAAATTAGCTGGTAATATGAGTTGTGATTCTTATGAAAAGGATCAAGAAGAAAAAGCAATTATTAGTTATGATGAGTTATTACAAAAACAAAATAAATATGCCATAAATTATGAAAAAGAAGAATTGTTAGATGATTTAGTTGTTAAAAAAGTGAATTTAAATGACTTAGTTAATAAAGATGAACAAGTTAAAATTAAAGAAGTAAGAGTTATTAGTTATGAAAAAGAAGAAGCTTTTTTACAAGCTTTAAAAGAACTGAATAAATTATTAAATTAAAGGGTGGTTTTATGAAGTTTTATATTGAAACTTTTGGTTGTAAAGTAAATACTTATGAATCAAATTATATTAAAGAGTCACTTCTAAAAAGTGGTTTTCTTTTTGTAGATAAAATGAATACTGCTGATATTATTATCATTAATACTTGTACTGTAACTAATACGGCTGATAGTAAATGTAAGAAATTTGTTAGAAGAGTAAGAAGAGAAAATCCAAATAGTATTTTAGTAGTAGTAGGTTGTAGTGTGCAAAACAATTATACTGAATATCAAGATATGAATATCGATATTCTTTTAGGCAATATTGGTAAATCTAAATTACCAGATATTATTAATAATTATTTAAAAACTAAAGAAAAGTATAATTATTTTGAAAAAAACAGAGATTTACCATTTGAAGATATGCAAATAAATAATTTTGATCATACCAGAGCGTTTATTAAAATTCAAGATGGTTGTGATAACTTTTGCTCTTATTGTATAATTCCATTTATGCGTGGCAAATGTCGTAGTAAAGATTTTAATGAGATTATGAAAGAAGCTAAAGATTTAGTTAAAACACATCATCATGAAATAGTTTTAACTGGTATTCATACAGGTTCTTATAACTATGAAGGTAAAGATTTAGTTGATGTTATTAATGAGTTATCTAAGATAGATGGTTTAGATCGAATTAGACTTTCTAGTGTGGAAATTACTGAACTTAATGATAAATTTATGAATATGTTAAAAGTAAATAATAAATTTTGTAATCATTTACATATTCCTTTGCAAGCCGGTAGTGATAATACGCTAAAGAAAATGAATCGTAAATATGATATGAATTATTTCTTTAATAAAATAAATGAAATTAGAAATATACGACCAGATATTTCAATAACAACAGATATAATAGTAGGATTTCCAGAAGAAACAGATAGTGATTTTGAAGAAACTTATGAAAATGCCAAAAAATTAAAATTTAGTAAAATTCATGTATTTCCATATTCAAAACGAAATGGTACTAAAGCAAGTTTAATGAAAGAAGTATCATCAATTGAAAAAACAAATCGTGTTCATAAATTGTTAGATCTTTCTAATATCTTAGAAAAAGAATATGAAGAAAAATTTGTTGATAAAGTAGTAGATGTCTTAATTGAAGAAGTTAAAGATAATGAAAGTATTGGTCATACATCAAATTATTTAAGAGTAGTTATACCAAAAAAATTAGAAAAAAACAAAATATATAAAGTTAAATATGAATTAGCTTCAAAAGAAACAGTTAATAATTAGTTGTTTCTTTTTTATATGTAAACAATATAACAAAAATATTGAATTATTAAATATCTTCATTGTATAATAAAAATATACAGTAATACGATATTTGGTTTACATCTCCTGTGTAAAATTAACAAAATCAGTTGATTTTCGGGGGGGGTAATATATACTTATCTTATAAAGGTAGAAAGGATCTATTATGAACGAAGAAGTAAAAAATAATGAGAATAAGAAGAAACAAAAGGTAGCAATACTAATAGGTTTAGTAACATTGTTAATAGCGGTACTTGGAGCCACTTATGCTTACTTTCAAATAAGTACAAATAATGAAAGTAGTAATACAACTATAACCGGAAAAACACCACCAAAAAGTTTAGTAACATTAAAACAAGGAACAAGTAATTTACATTTAAATATAAGTGCCAGTGATATGTCACTAGCAAATGCTAATAATGAATATTATGCAACAGATGCAGTAGAGAAATCATATGAAGAAAATGAGCAAGATGGAACAAAGACAATAGCTGAAATAGAACTAACAGGTGGAGAAGAAACAACCAAATATAATTGTACAGCGAAATTAACAGTATCAAAAATAACAGAACCAGATGCAGATAAAGATACAATGATAGATGTATTACATTCAGGAGATATGATATTACAATTTAAAGGAAATATCATAAGTGAGAAATTAGACTTAAGTGAATTAAAAGAAAATAATCCAAAAGAATATAATTTAAGTTTTAAAGTAACAGGAAATAAAGTAGAAAATATTCAAGCATATATTAAATTATTAAATAAAAATGAATCACAAAATTATTTAGCAGGAAAGAAATTAAATATCGATATAAATACAAGTGAATTAAAATGTAATGTATACATAGAACATCCAACAATAACAAGATTAAGAGAAAATGATGTAAATAATACATTAAGCGAAAATATAATTGGTGGAATGTATAGATATCAAGGAACAAGTAGTGTACCAAACTGGATATGCTTTGGAACAAAGGATAAAGGAGAATGTACATCTGGAACTACAAGTGTGAACACAGGAGTAAATAAATATATGTATAGGATAATAGGAATAACAGAAGAAGGGCAATTATATTTACTAAAAGAAGTAGTTTTAAAAGAAGAATATGAAAGACAGTTTTTCTGGAATTCAAAAGGTGATATATCAGATTGTTTAAGTAATTCTTGTGAATGGCCGAATGTAGATTTGTTTAAAAGAATAAATGGAACAAGCAATGGAACAAATTCAGGTGCAAATGGTGATACAAATTTATTTTTAGGAACAAATGAACACCAAAGCCCATATGAATATTTAACACAAGGAACTGATTGGTACAACTTAATAGAAGAACATGAATGGATGTATGGAGATACAAATCAAAATTACAATGATTCAAATACATATAATGGAGATTATATGTATGCAATAGAAACCGGACAAGCAAATACAACACACTATATAGGGACAAAAGAAGATATAACTCTTGAAACATACAAATGGCCAGAGACAAATAAAGTAAAATCAAAAACAAGCTTACTGTATATGTATGATTATTTATATGCATATCCAGGAGGAAACCCGGGAAATAGTGCAAATGTAGCAAAAAGTTGGATTCATTTTGATAAAGATGGATATAACTCTTCCTTGGCTTGGGAGACACTTAGTACTCGTTGGGGTATTGAAAGCACTAGTGATACAACCATAAACGTTCATCGTGTTCATATGTTCGGTGAATTTAGTGCTGGGGAAATTAATGTTGGAGCTTATTGTGCTCGTCCAGTTTTCTACCTATCATCAAGTGCAAAGATAGCAAGTGGAGATGGCACGAAGTCAAATCCATATATTCTTGAAATTTAAAAAAATAATTGAAAGATGTTTAAATCTTTCTTTTTTTGCCAATTTATGCTAAATTATAAACAAATGTTTGCTATAAGTAAATTTTTGTATTATAATAATATTGGTGATATAAAATGAATCTAAAAGAAAAATTAATTATTCTTGCTGATAGTGCTAAATATGATGCATCTTGTTCATCTAGTGGTAGTAATAGGTCTAGTAATTTTGGAAGTACTGCTTATGCTGGTATTTGTCATTCATTTTCATCTGATGGTAGATGTATATCACTATTAAAAATATTATTAACTAATATATGTATTTTTGATTGTAAATATTGTATTAATAGACGAAGTAATAATGTTAAAAGAGCCATATTTACTCCTGAAGAAATATGTAATATCACCATTAATTTTTATAAAAGGAATTATATTGAAGGTCTATTTTTAAGTTCTGGTATTATTAAATCACCTGATTATACAATGGAGTTACTCATTAAAACTGTCGATTTATTACGACATAAATATCATTTTGGTGGATATATTCATTGTAAGGCAATTCCAGGTGCTAGTGAATATTTGTTAAAAAAACTAGGGATGCTTGTTGATAGATTAAGTGCTAATATTGAACTACCTACCGATAATGGCATAAAATTACTTGCACCAAATAAAAATATCAAAAGAGTTGAACATATTATGAAATATGTTAAAGATAATCATAATAAAAGTTATGTACCAGCAGGTCAAAGTACGCAAATGATTATCGGGGCTACCAAAGAAACTGATTTAGATATTATGAATAGAAGCGAATCATTATATAATAATTATAAATTAAAAAGAGTATTTTATTCAGCTTATATACCAGTAAATAAAGATTCTTATTTACCTAGTTTACAAATGCCACCTTTAAAAAGAGAGAATAGATTATATCAAGCCGATTGGTTACTTAGATATTATAATTTTAAAGTTAGTGATATTTTAGATGAAACTAATCCTAATTTTAATATTCTAGTAGATCCTAAAGCATCATGGGCTTTAAAACATTTAGATGAATTTCCAAAAGAAATAAATACATGTACTTATAACGAACTCCTTAAAATACCTGGTATTGGGGTAACTTCAGCCAAAAGAATAATTAAATCAAGAAGATATTTTAAATTAGATTTTAAAGATTTAAAAAAGATGGGAGTAGTTTTAAAAAGGGCAAGATATTTTATAACTTGTAATGGTAAGTATGATTTAAATAGAGAATTTTTTAATAAGAACTTTATCGAAGCAAATTTAGTTTTAGGAGACGTAGTTAAAGAAAAATCTTTAACTACCCAATTATCATTATTCAATGAATAATATATATTTATATAATAATGATTTGATTAGTTTACTTAGTTTAATTAAAGTTCTATTAAAAAATAAAATAAAACCAGATAATATCAAAGTAATAGATTATAATAAAAATTTATTTGATAATTTAATTAATTTAAATATTAAAAAAGATAATAATATAATTAATGAATTTATTAAAATATTTGGGATAAATAATTTTAAAACTATTTATTATATTTATATATCAAAAGAAGATAATAAAGAATTAATAATTTATTATTATTTATTAAATTATTTTAAATATAAAGAAAGACTTCCATATATGCGTAATTTAAAATGTGTAAGTAAGGCATTAGAAATAAGAAAAAGAGTAGGTAGTGAAGCTCATAAAATGAAAGGATTTGTAAGATTTAAAGAACTTAGTAATAAAGTTTTATATGCTGATATTAATCTTGATAATGATATTTTATATTTACTTTCTATTCATTTTAAAAATAGACTTAAAAATGAATGTTGGGTAATTCATGATGTAAATAGACATACCATAAGTATTTACGATAAAAAAGATTTTTATATAATATCTGATACAGATTTAAAAATAGTAGATAATATTAGTGATAGGGAAGAAGATATCGAAAATTTATGGCAAACTTTTTATCACACGATTGGTATTAAGGAAAGACAAAATGACAGGTGTCGAATGAATTTTATGCCCAAGAAATATTGGCCATATTTATTAGAAGTGAGAGATGAATTATGAAAAAAGTAGTCAGTGGTAAAGAATTGCAAGATAAAATGGTTGATGCAATTAATTTACTTTGTGATACCGTAAAAATAACTTTAGGACCAAAAGGAAATAATGTTATAATTGATCATTCTACTTTTAGTCCATTTATCACTAATGATGGTGTTACTATTGCCGAAAATATCACCAGTGAAGATGAAGTAATTAATACCATCTTAGAACTTGCTAAAGAAGCATCAATTAAAACTAATGCTAATGTTGGTGATGGTACCACTACAACTTTAGTATTATTACAAAGTATTTTTAATGAAGGAATTAAATTAATAAATAATGGTTTTAGTCCAATTGTTTTAAAAAGAGAATTGGATAATTATTTAGATGTTATTATTAGTAAATTAAAAAGTATGGCTCGTATTCCTAGTAAAGAAGAACTTAAAAATGTGGCAATTATATCTAGTAATGATGAAGAAATTGGTAAAAATATTACTAATGCATATTTAAAAGTATTAAATAGAGATGCCATAAGTATTAAAGAAGGAGAAGAAGATATAACTAAAATTAATTACTTAAAAGGATATATGTTAGATTCAATACTAGCATCTCCATACTTTTTAAAAGGTTTAAATAAAAAAATATATAATAAACCATATCTATTACTCATAAATAATAATTTAGATGATATAGAATATATTTCAAATATTATTAATAAAATAATAGATGAAAAAGAAAATTTAATTATTATAGCTAGTGATTATACAGAAGATGTGATTCAAAATATTTTAGAGATAAATATGAATTGTGATAAAGAAATAATACTTTTAAAAACACCTGAATTTGGTTTTAAACAATTAGAGATATTAAAAGATTTAGAAATAATAAGTAATGCAAAAATAATTAATGATATAACTAATATTAATAATTATTTTTTGGGTAAAGTTAGTAGAATAGAAATAGATAATGAAAAAGTAATAATTAATTATCAAAATAATAATAATATAAAAGATTATCTTGTTAAATTAAAGAAGGATTTAAAAAACACTACTAGTGAAAAAGAATTTATTAGTAGTAGGATTAATATGTTTAAAAAAGGTAAAGTAGAAATTTTAGTTGGGGCTAAAACTACCACGGAAAGAAGAGAAGCAAAGATGCGTTATGATGATGCTTTGTGGGCTATATCTACGGCAAAGATTGGCATTCTTCCTGGTAGTGGCATTACCCTTGCTATAATAAGTGATGAATTAAATGATAATAATAATGCAAGTATTATATTAAAAATTGCTTTAAATAAACCATTAAGGCAAATACTAGATAATAGTAGCCTTAATTATGAAGAAATATATCAAGAATTAAAAAATAATAATTTTAATACTCTTTATAATATTAATACTAGTATTTATGAAGATATAAAAGATACTTTAGTAATAGATCCTTTAAATGTGGTAATTAATGCAATAAAAAATGCGATATCTATTGCAGGTATGCTTTTAACTACGACAAGTATTATCATAAATGAATACCAAAATAACATGAATATAGTTAATAATTATACCGAGATGTAAAGTATAAATACAGAGAATAAACATATACTAAAATTGTTCTATAGTAATTGACTAAAGGAATTTCTTATGTTAAACTATAGAAGTAATTCTTGGTATGGAGTAGTACTCAAGAGGCTGAAGAGGCGCCCCTGCTAAGGGTGTAGGACGGGTAACTGTCGCGAGAGTTCAAATCTCTCCTGCTCCGCCACATTGAAATTTAATCCCTTAATTAAGGGATTTTTTATTTTTTTAGGTACTATTTAGGTACTAATTTTCAAAGTTTTGTATATACTATTATTATAAAGATATTATGTAGATATTGTGTAGTAAATATCTTGATTATTAATAAAATATGTGATATTATTTTTTATAGAAAGCGAGATGATAATATGGCAAGTCTTACAAGTGCTATTAATGTCAATGTTGATGCCAAATTAAAAGAAGAAGCTACTAAAATCTTAAAAGATTTAGGATTAAATATGAGTACTTTTATTAATATGGCATTAGCGCAAGTAGTAAAAAAAGATGGAGTTCCTTTTGAAGTAGTAAATCCTAAACCTAGTAAAGAATTACTAGAGGCATTGGATGAAATTGATGAAATGTTAAACAATCCTGAAAAATATCCCCGTTACAATAATTGGAAAGATTTAAAAAAGAGTTTATTAGATGATTAAATTAAATACAAATTATAAATATCAAGTAGTATATTCTTTAAAATTTAAAAAATCATTAAGAAAAATTATTAAACAGGGGAAAGATATTAACAAATTAGAACAAGTAATAGAAAAACTTGCTAATAAAGAAAAATTGGCATTAAAATACAAAAATCATAAATTGATAAATGATAAGACATATCAAAATTGTAGTGAATGTCATATTGAGCCGGATTGGTTATTAGTATACCAATATAATGATAATAAATTATTGTTATTGTTAATTAATACTGGTAGTCATAGTGAATTATTTGATAAATAGAGAAATATCTCTATTTTTTATTAGACATTTATATATATATTTAGTACAATAAATTTATGATTACATTTGTTGGTAAAATAAAAAGTCAAATATATTATAATGAAGATAACGGCTACTTAGTCGCACTTTTTCGCATTTCTAAAACTGATGATGAAAATAAAGAATATTTAAAAAAATCTATTACTATTACGGGAGTATTTCCTGAACTAAAGCTAGAAACGCCAATTACTATTAATGGTGAATTTAAAAATCATGAAAAGTTTGGTAAACAATTTAATGTTAATAATTATGAAATTATGATGCCTAATGAAAAAGATGATATTATCGAATTTTTATCTAGCAAATTTATTAAAGGTTGTGGTAAAAAAACTGCCGAAAAAATAGTAGAAATTTATGGTAATAAATCTATAGATGTTATTAAAGAAAATAAATTTGCTTTAGATAAAGTAGAAGGTATGAATGATAGTAAAAGAGATAAGATCTATGATTCTATTATTAATTATTCGAAAAGTTCTGATATTATTTTAAGTTTAAAAAATTTAGGATTTTCGATGGAAGAAGCAGCCAAAATATATACTAAATTTAAAGGAGATACTAAAGATATAATTGAAAATAATATTTATTTATTTAATAATATAATTGATTTTAAAAGACTTGATATAATATTTTTAAATAATAATGAAGATAAACTTGATAAAAGAAGAGTTAAAGCATGTATATTAGAAAGTATGAAAGCAATTTCTTTTAATATGGGTGATGTTTATTATAGTGATAGCTATATTTATGAAATATTAGGTAAATTATTTAATATATCACTAGATTATGAAGTATATTTAAGTTATTTACAAGAATTACAAGATGAATTATTAATCGTAAGTGATGGCGAAAAATATTATTTAACGGAAAATTACGAAGCAGAAGTAGATATTGCCCAAAATTTAAAGATAATAGATAGTAAAGATGTAAAAAAATATGATTACGAAGAAGATATTAAAAAATTAGAAAAGAAATTGAATATAACTTATAATGATGAACAAAGAAAAGCAATTAATTCAGCTTTAAATAACAATATTACGATTATCTCTGGTGGCCCTGGTACTGGTAAAACAACAATTATCAATGCGATAGTTAAATTGTATATTGAAAAATATAGATTATCTAGTTTAGATATAGTTGAACAAATAGCTTTACTTGCTCCAACCGGAAGAGCTAGTAAAAAAATGAGTACGGCAACAGGCCTACCGGCTTCAACTATTCATAGATTTTTAAAATGGAATAAAGAGACTGGTGAATTTAGTATTAATGAAAATAATAAAAATTTTCAAAAATTAATTATTGTTGATGAAGTAAGTATGATTGATGTAACTTTATTTGAAGCTCTCCTTAAAGGAATACATAGTTATGTTAAATTAATTTTAGTGGGTGATGTTAGTCAACTGCCATCAGTAGGCCCTGGTTTAATACTTAGTGATTTAATCAATAGTGATTTATTTAATTATATTTATCTAGATTATATTTATCGGCAAAGTGAAAATTCTTATATCCCTTATTTAGCTAGAGAAATTAAAAATAAAGATATACCAGAAGAATTTGTTAATAAGAAAGATGATTATAATTTTATTGTGACAAATAGTAGAAATATTAAAGATTTAATTAGAGAAATTATTTTAAAGGGAATAGAAAAAGGATTTAATGAAAATAATTTACAAATATTAGCCCCAATGTATAGAGGTGAAAATGGGATAGATAATTTAAATTTGATGTTAGAAAGTATTTTTAATCCCGATATGGGTCAAAGTAAAATTACTTATGGTGATATTGTTTACAGAGAAGGTGATAAAATATTACAACTTGTAAATGATGCTGATAATAATGTCTTTAATGGTGATATTGGGTTTATTAAAAATATTAGTAATTTTAATCATAAAGATATGATAACGATAGATTTTGATGGAAATGTCGTAACTATTTCTAAAAAAGATTTAAAAAATATTAGACATGCTTATGCTATTACGATTCATAAAAGCCAAGGTAGTGAATTTGATCATGTGATTATGCCAATTACTTATCAATATAGTAGTATGCTTTATAATAAACTTTTATATACTGGTGTATCTAGAGCTAAAAAGAGTTTAATTTTAATTGGTGATCCTTCTTCATTTTATAAAGGAGTATTTAATGAATATGGGGAAGGAAGAAAAACTACTTTACAAGAAAAATTAAAAGAATATTTTATACATAATTAAATATAAGATAGCCATACTACTATTAGAGGTGGATATGATGAAAAAGATGGCTACTGGTATGATAATGGCTGGTTTAATTGGTTTAGGAGCTTATACTTTAATGAATAAAAATACTAAACAAAAAGCTGATAAACTAATTAATAATATGTTAGATAAAGCAAATACAATGACAAGTAAAATGAAATAGTCAAATATTTCATTTTTTTGTCAAATAAGACATTATTTTTTTATCTTTTTCTAAATTTATAGTATAATTATATTAATAAGGAGATAGTTATGAAAAATAAATTAGAAAAAGAAATAAACACTAAAGAATTAAATGATGTTATTGGTTTATCAAAAAAAATTTTAAAGATATTATATTTTGTTTTTATAGCTTGTTTAATATTAGCATCAATAATAGCTATTCAAAAATTAAATATTTTAAATATTCTATTAGATTTTTTAAGTGTTATTAGTCCATTTTTTATTGGTTTTGTTCTTGCTTGGTATTTAAGGCCATTGGTCCTTAAGTTAAGTGAAAAAATTCATAGTAAAACAGTAAGTGCTATTATTATCTTTGCATCATTTATTTTAATTATATCATTACTATTATATATATTTGTTCCAACTGTATATGATGAAGTAAATGAACTAGTTGGTTTGCTTCCAAGTTGGATGGAAAGTATTACAAAAGGTATTACAAATTTCTTTGTTAAGTTTGAAGAAAACGGTTTAAATTTAGGTGATTTTCCCGAAAAACTTCTTGCTAATATTACATCCTTTGGAATGGATATTGCCAAAAATTTACCAAATACTATTATATCCTTTGTAGTTACGTTATTTAGCGGTATTGGTACATTTGGCATGGGCCTTATCATTGGTATTTATATGTTAATTGATTATGATAATATTGCTGATCATTTTAAAAAGTTATTTCCGAAAAAATTTACAAATGATGTTCATCATTTAGCTACGAGAATGAGTAGTGAAGTAAGAAAATGTGTTAATGGTACATTCTTAGTGGCTTTAATGGTTCTTATTTGTGATTCCGTAGGCTTTGCTTTAGTTGGTTTAAATGCCCCAATACTATTTGGCTTATTCTGTGGTATTACCGATTTAATTCCTTTTATTGGTCCATATATAGGTGGTGCAGTTGCAGTTATAGTTGGTCTTACCCAAGATCCTTTAATTGGTATTGGAACCTTAATTATTTGTGTTATTGTTCAAATAGTAGAAAATTATATTTTACAACCAATTGTTATGAGTAGAGCAAGTAGTATTCATCCAGTTATCATAATTATTGCTTTACTTGTATTTGGCCATTTCTTTGGTATTTTAGGTATGGTTTTAGCAACACCAATCTTAACTATTTTAAGAGTATTATTAGAATTTACGAATGAAAAATTAAAAATAATTGAATAAAAGTTGTTTAAAAAATAAATAAATTATGTTATATTATAGAAGTAATCGATGAAAAAAGATGTATTTAAATTACTTTTAAAAAGAGAGTTAGTGGTTGGTGTAAACTAATAAAATAATTTAAATATTGCTACTTTTGGAGATTAATCGGCATATTAGTCGTTAAAAAAATTAAGTAAATAAAAGGATGGTACCGTCTAAATAGACTCCTTAGATGTATCATTCTTTTTATTATAGGAAAGGGAAGATGAAAAAATGAGAATATTCTTAATTGCAGGAAAAGCAGGGAGTGGAAAAGGAGAAGTAGCAAAAATTATTAAAGAATACTATATTTATAAATTAGAAAAATGTGTTATTACGGAATATAGTAAACCTTTAAAGAAATTTGCTCAAGAACTTACTGATTGGGATGGTAATCCTAATACCAAACCAAGAAAATATTTACAAGATTTAGGAGATAAAATTAGAAAGATTGATAGTAAATACTTTATTAATAAGATGCTTGATGATTTAAAAATTTATGAAACTCTTACTGATAATGTAGTTATTAGTGATGTTAGAATGCCAGATGAAATTGAAGACATTAAACTTAATTATGATAATGTGTATTCAATTTGTGTCGAAAATCAATTTGCAGCAAGTAAACTTTCAGTTGAAGAACAAGCACATATTACGGAAACAGCTTTAGAAGATTATGCCGAATTTGATTATATATTAGCTAATGATACATATGATAATTTAAAAGATAAAGTATTTAAATTTTTGGAAGGAATAAAATAATGAAAGTAACAGCTAGTGAACTTAGAGAGAAATATCTAAACTTTTTTAAAAGTAAAGATCATAAAATTATTCCATCTGCATCAATAGTACCTGAAAATGATCCAACTGTTTTATTTACAACTGCTGGTATGCATCCATTAGTTCCTTATCTTTTAGGTGAAAGTCATCCAAGTGGTAAAAGACTAACAGACGTCCAAAAATGTATAAGAACAAGTGATATTGATGAAGTTGGTGATGCATCTCACTTAACATTTTTTGAAATGCTAGGTAATTGGAGTCTAGGCGATTATTTTAAAAAAGATGCCATTTCTTATAGTTATGAATTTTTAACTAGTGAAAAGTATTTAAATATTCCCAAAGATAGATTATATTTTACGGTTTTTGCGGGTGATGATGATTTTCCAAGAGATAATGAATCATATGAAATATGGCGAAGTTTAGGAGTAGAAGAAGATCATTTATTCTTTTTACCGAAAGAAAATAATTTTTGGATTTTAGGTAGTGGCATTGGTCCATGTGGTCCAGATACCGAAATGTTTTATGATACAGGCAAAGAAAAATGTTCACCAGAATGTAACCCAGCTTGTGACTGTGGTAAATACCTAGAAATTTGGAATGATGTCTTTATGGAATACTATAAAGATGAAGAAGGTAATTTATCAAAATTAAAACAACAAAATGTGGATACAGGTATGGGCTTAGAGAGAACCATTACCGTTTTAAATGGTCTTGCTAGTGTTTATGATTCTGATATCTTTAGTGGTATTAAAAGTAAGTTAGAAGAACTTTCTCATTTAAAGTATGAAGATAATTTACAAAGTTTTCGGATTATTATGGATCATCTTCGAACAAGTACCTTTATTTTAGCTGATGATCATGGTATTACACCATCAAATATTGGGGCAGGTTATGTTTTAAGAAGACTTTTAAGAAGAACAATTCGTCATTTAAGAAAATTAAATATTAATGATTATGTTTTAAATGATTTAGCTAGTATTTATATAGATGAATATGCTGATGTTTATCCAGAACTAGCTAAAAATAAAGAAGTAGTATTTAGAGAATTAGAAAAAGAATATAATAAATTTAGTCATACCTTAAAAGATGGCGAAAGATTATTTTATAAAACTATTCGTCATATGGAAGGAAGTACTTTAAGTGGCAAAGATGCCTTTAAATTATTTGATACCTTTGGTTTTCCAATTGAAATGACGGAAGAACTTGCGAAAGAAAATAATTTAAGTGTCGATATAGATGAATTTAATAAGTGTTTTAAAGAACATCAAGAAAAATCAAGAACAATTGATGCTGGTTCATTTAAAGGCGGCCTTGCTGATCATTCGATTGAATCAACTAAATATCATACTTTAGCCCATTTACTTCTTGCCACTTTACAAGAAATATATGGTAAAGATGTTATGCAAAAGGGATGTAATATTACAACTGAGAGAATAAGATTTGATTTTAACTGTGATCATAAATTAACTGATGAAGAGAAGAAAAGAGTAGAAGATAGGGTTAATGAAATGATTCAAACAAATACACCAGTTACTTTTGAAGAGATTCCTTATGAACAAGCTAAAAGAGAAGGTGCTCACGGTACATTTGATGATAAATATGGTAGTATTGTAAAAGTTTATACCATTGGTAATTTATCAAAAGAAATATGTGGTGGACCGCATGTTGAAAATACTGGTGTCTTAGGTCATTTCAAAATTATTAAAGAAGAATCATCATCTGCTGGTGTAAGAAGAATTAAAGGTATTCTAGAATAAAATAGAATGCCTTTTTTCATTGTAAAAAATAACTGCATAAGTTATAATTATAATAAGGAAGTGGGTTAAATGAACAAAAATGGTTTTGTTTTTGTTGAGACTATTGTGGTAATTACTGTTCTAACAAGTGCCTTACTTCTTTTATTTTCATCTTTTAGTAATATTTTAAAAAAAGAAAAAGAAAGAATGAATTATGATGATGTTGCCTATATTTATCGTACGCATTATTTAAAAAATACTTTAGATAAATTAAATTTAAATGATATTTTAACTAATTTAAATAGTGATGATAATAAATATTATTTAACTATTAATAAAGAAACAACTAATTTATTTATAGGTAGAGAAAATTATCAAAATTATTTTAATAAAATA
This sequence comes from uncultured Bacilli bacterium, assembly GCA_947626115.1. Taxonomy (GTDB): domain Bacteria; phylum Bacillota_I; class Bacilli_A; order RF39; family UBA660; genus SIG200. The sequence goes on along the minus strand of CANQQX010000011.1, from coordinate 16,317 downwards.
TTAGATGATTATGAAGTAGAAGAGATGTTTATTGTAAAAACTAAAGAATTAGATAATTTAAAAGCATGTCTAATAGATAAAAGTTGTGATAATGAATTTGATGAAGAGATAATAAAATATTTAAAAACAATCAATGTTGATATTGCCTGTGATGCTATTTTAGTAGTATCTTATGCAACTTGTCATAATAGTGGTTGCGAACATTACTATAGTTGGGTAAGTGTGTAATTATGAAAAGAAATGGTTTTGTATCAACAGCATTAATTTATACTTTCTTTATTATCTTTTTAACTTTAATGGTATATTTATTAAGTTCTTATGCTAATAAACGTATTTTATTAAATAGCTATAAAGAAGATATTAAAAAATCTTTTATTAATGAAAATATAGATGTAACTTTATTTTATATGGTATGGAATAATGAAACATTAACTTATGAAATAAATAATACTATGCCAACTTTAGGTTATATATATAATGGTGATTTAAGCAATTGTAATAATGGCTCTATAATTAATTATTTAGATGGCAATTTTACCATAGATAATACTAAAGAAGATATGTGTTTTCTTTATTTTGATTTAGCAGATAAGGAGTTAAATAATGCGAGTGTTGAATAATAAAGGATTGTCTTTAATCGAAATATTAGTTAGTATTACTTTAATCAGTACTATTTTAGTTTTCTTAGTGCAACTTCTAAATAATTTAGAAAGTGAGACCGCTAATAATAATTTTGCTTATGATAATCAACTTAATCGAGCTGAAATTATTAAAACTATTGAAGATGATTTATTAAATAATAATTTAATTGGAATTACTAATAATTCTCATGATAATATTAATATATCTTTTGATTTTTTAGATAATTTAAGTGCTACTTTAACAAGTACTATTAAAGATGATAAATACATTTTAAAATATATAGCATCTAATGGAGAAAAACATTCTTGGACAATGGAAGGTGCTGAAATAGATCCTTGCTTTAATTTTACATTTCATAATGATTTAGCTACTAATAATTATTATTTTAAATTAAATATTTATATCTATAATAAACCATTTCATAAAAGAAATAATAAAGATGTAAATAATGCTATTGATGATATCGAAATAACTTATTCAAGTAATAGTAATTTCTTAAGTAAAGATCCTAAATATTTAACAATAGATAGTAATAGTGATAAAAATATAAATAGTTGTACTAATTAAGACATGAAGAATTCTGCCAATTAAAAAGTTATGATATTTAATATTGGTATCACTGATAATATTTAGTATTTGGGTATGAATAGATAACCCACCAAAAGAGATAATAGATAAAGCTATTATTTCTTTTATCATACTTAATATATTTAAATTAGGTAAGATATTTAAACTTTGGGTAATTTCTAGTATGCCTCTTAAAATAATTTCTCCCATTATATTTAAAGGTATTATTTTAAGTAAATAATTAGATATAATCATATAAAAAGTAATGGTTCCTAAAATCATTAAAAGAGTATTAAAACTTTTGCTAATAGCTTTAGGTATTAAATTAATAATATTATTATTTGCTACTTTAATGGTTATATTACTATTATTAGATTTATTTTTACGATAAAATAAACCAATAATTAAATTAGTTAGATAATGAATAATAATTATTTTTAATGTAATAAATTTGTTAAAAGATATACTTAATATATTATATAAAAATAAAGGATTGCTAAAGAAAGTAAAACTAATTAATTTATTAGCATCCATCTCATTAATACTATTATTATTAAGCATTTCTTTGATAATATAAGCAGATGATGGTGTACCACTAAATAAACATAAAATAAAACATTCTAAAGAAGTACCAGATACATGATATATTTTATTAAATAGAGGACTAATTAATTTACATAAATTATCTAAAATATGACTATTTATTATTAAATCATTTATAATAAACATAATAAATAGAGAAGGAAATACTTTGTTTAACCACAAAATAACGGCATCATTAACTGATTTTTGTAAAATAAAATTATATTTAAATAATAAATAGATAAAAGTAAATAATAAAATTATTGTGAAAATTTTTTTAACTTTATTCATAATTAAACTCCAAAGTGTTATAATGAATTATGGTGATATAATGTTTAATAAATTATATGAGAAAATAAAAAAGTTTTTCAAAGAAAATTATAAATTTTTAATTGTGATGAGTATTTTAATATTCTTATTTTATTATGAATTTCCTTTTGTTATTTATAAAAGTGGGGGAACGATTAATTTAGAAGATCGGGTCGTTATTGATAAAGAATACAAAGAAGAAGGAAGTTTATCAATGAGTTATGTTACAGCGATGAAAGGAACAGCCCCTTTTATAATTCTATCTTATATATTACCTGATTGGGATTTAATCCCTTTAAAAGAAGTAACTAATGATAATAGTTATGATGAAGTTATTGAAGTTGGAAAAGAATATTTAAATGAAGGAATAGATAATGCAATAATATCAGCTTTTAGAGAATCTGATTATAGTATTGATATTATTAAAACTATTAGTAGAGTTATTTATATTAGTGAAGATGCTAAAACTAATATAAAAATTGGTGATGAGATAATAAGTGTTAATGATAAAAAAGTTAAAAATTTAGATGAACTAAGAACATATATTAATACCCTAAAAGAAAATGATAAAGTTAAAGTAAAAGTTAAACATGATGATAAAGAATATGAAAGATATGCTATAGTTTATAAAGAAAAAGATGATTCTTTAAAAATAGGTGTAGCTTTTAGTGAAACATATGAATATAAAACCGAAATACCAGTATCAATAAAGATGAAAGATAATGAATCAGGTAGTAGTGGTGGCTTAATGATGAGCCTTGCTATCTATAATGCCCTAACTAAAGAAGATATTACGCATGGCTTAAATATAGTTGGAACGGGAGCAATTACCAGTGATGGCGTAGTTGAAGAAATAGATGGTGTTAAATACAAAGTTTTAGGAGCCGAACGTAATCATGCTGATATCTTCTTGTGCCCAGAAGAAAATTACGATGAAGCAGTAAAGATAAAAAAGAAAAGAAATTTAAAGATTGAAATAGTTAAAGTTAAAACTTTAAAAGAAGCAATCGAATATTTAAATAGTAAATAATTTTTGTCTTTTGAAGAGTCAGTTTTATCTGACTCATTTTTATAAATATATAAAAATTTTAATAAAATTAACATATACAATAAATATGTTAAAAAAGTGACAAAAATTTAACACATTTATTGTATATGTTAAAAAAATAGTGTATTATTATACATAAGGAGATGACTAACTATGAAGTTATTACCATTTAATGATTATGATTTAAAAACACCAAGAATACTTGAAGCATTAAATGAAGCTTCAAGATCACTGGCTGAATTAAAAGGTTTTGCTAATTCGATTCCAAATCAACATATTTTAATTAATGCCATTACGATTAATGAAGCAAAAGATAGTAGTGCAATAGAAAATATTGTGACTACACATGATAGTATTTATAAAGTATTAACAGAAAGTGGCTTTAAAGATGCATCTGCTAAAGAAGTAGTTGATTATCGAAGTGCCATTTGGCGTGGATATGAACTTATTAAAGAAAAAGGATTTATTTCAACTAACGTTTTAGTAGAACTGCAAGGAATGATCGAACACAATAAAGCTGGTATCAGAAAAAATCCTGGTACTAAATTAGTTAATAGTAAAACTGGAGAAGTAATTTATACTCCACCACAAGAAGAAAAAGAAATTAGAGATTTACTTAAAAATCTTGAAGATTATATTAATAAAAATGATGATGAGATGGATCCCTTAATTAAAATGGCTTTAATTCATTATCAGTTTGAATCTATTCATCCATTTTACGATGGCAATGGTAGAACCGGTAGAATATTAAATGTTTTATATTTAGTATTAAATAAACTTTTAGATAGTCCAATTCTTTATTTAAGTAATTATATTAATAAAAATAAAGACCAATATTATAAATTATTTACTGAATTTAGAGAAAATAATAACTATGAAGATTGGATTATATATGTATTAAAAGGAATTGAAGAAACATCTAAAAAGACAATTGAATTAATTAAACAAATTCAAAATGAAATGGAATCTTATAAGAAAGAATTTATGATGAAATTACCTAAAATATATTCTGATGAATTATTAGATTCTTTATTCTATGAAGTATATACTAGAATTAATTATATTGAAAATAGATGTGATGTAACTAGACAAACTGCTACAACATATTTAAATAATTTAGTAGATGCTGGATTACTTGAATTTGAAAAAGTAGGAAGAGAAAGTATTTATAAAAATACAAGATTAATTAATTTATTAAGTAAATTTTAGAATTATGTAGTAGTAGTGCTACTAATCTAAACGAGTTCTCTATTTTATAGGGAATTTTTAATTTGAAATAATTTCGACAAATGTTGTCAAAATAGGGCAAAATATTAAATATTAGTTTGAATAACTAAATATTAGTAATGTATAATAAAAATATACAGCAATACGATATTTAGGTTTACACATCAAATGTAAAGTTTTGAAAATCAATTGACAATCGGGGGGGGGTAATATATACTTATCTTATAAGGTAGAAAGGAATTATTTATGAATGAAGAAGTAAATAATAATGAGAAAAAGAAACAAATAAGATTAGCAATAATCGGCGTAATAGCATTACTATTATTAACACTAGGTGCAACATTTGCCTTCTTTTTGATAGATACAGATAATAGTACAAGTAAATCAAGTATTAAAGGAGATATAGATGCAATAGATAGCATAGCACTACAAAAAGTAACAGAGAACTTACATGTTAATTTAAGTGCAGTAGATATGGCCGAAGCAAATAAAAATACCGAATATTATGGTGATGATACTGCAAATTATGTCAAAACATTAGAAGAAGGAATACATACATTAGGAAAATTAACAGCCGAAGGAGGAAATGGTAAAACAAGATATATGTGTACAGCCAATGCTGTAATAACAATGCAAGTAGCAAGCGAAAATGATATGGGTAAATTTTTTAATACAGGAGATGCCTATCTATATTTAAATGCCGGTTCATTACAACAAAGAATAGATTTAAGTGAGTTAAAGGCAAGTGGAACAGTGACAATTCCATTTGAGATAGGAATAACAAGTGAAGAAGAAAGAAAAATAGATGGATTTGTTGAGATAATAAATAGAAATGATGACCAAACATATTTAGCTAATAAGACATTAAATATAGATGTAACATTTCAAGATTTAGAATGTAATGTCGGAGTATCAGAAGTAGAAACACATTTAAGAAAAAATGATAAAGGAAATAAATTAACAACAAACTTAATAAATGGATTATATCGATATCAAGGTAATTCAATAATTAGTAATTATAATTCAAATGAATATACTTTTGATAGAGAAGATACAGTAAATAACAATTATATCTGTTTAGGAAATGATTGTTCAACAGAAACAAGTAATGATATGTACAGAATAATTGGTGTAAATGAAGATGGTTTAATGAAAGTTGTTAAAGATACCCCAGTAAATGATAGTATTGTATGGAATAGTGATAGCTATAATAATATCAAATGGTCAGAAAGTGAATTATATAAATATTTAAATACAGATTTTTATAATACATTACCAATAGAGTTAAAAAATAAAATATTAAATACAACATGGGTATATGGAGATATAAATGAAAATAATATGAGTCTAGAAGAGCAACAAAAGATGGAAGAATATGAAGAAGTGATATATGGTGATGGAGATTTAGATATTCGAAAAGAAGCGGGTAAAAATTATGCTAAATTATATTCTGATTTTTTATTAAAAGAAGAAACAAAAGCAACAGATAAAACGATAGGAAAAGTTAGTTTAATGAGTATAACAGATTATTGCAGTAGTTTTGAAAATGATAAAGAATTAAATTGTATAAGCACATTTACTAATTCATTATTAGGAAATGAAGATTCTGATGATTATGGAATAAGCTGGTTAACAACACCATCTACGAATATGATGGTCGAATTTACTATGTCCCGCAGTGGACTAAATGACGGTCGTTACAATGTTTGGTTTGTGTATTGGTTAGGCTATGTTATCTCCAACAAAGTAGACAATTCTGGTATTGCTCGTCCTGTTTTCTTTCTAACAAGTAATATAGAATTATCTGGTGAAGGAACAATAGGAGATCCATTTAGAGTAGCTGGTATTGAATAACTAAAATATAAGAAATAGTAGAAATTACTATTTTTTATTTACTTATTTTTATGATATAATTACTTTATGGTGAGAGTATGGACTTTTTAAAAGAATATAATTTGGAAAAAATAGATAAAAAATTATTAGAAGAAGCATTAACTCATAGTAGTTATTCTAATGAACATAGAGATTCTAAAAATTACGAAAGATTAGAATTTTTAGGGGATGCTGTCCTAGAACTTATTACTAGTGAATATTTTTATTTAAATACCGATTATAAAGAAGGCGAAATGACTAAAAAAAGAGCTAGTTTTGTTTGTGAACAAGCACTAGCATATTACGTTAAACAAATTGGTTATGATAAATATATTAGAGTAGGTCATGGTCAAGAACATGATATTAATGATACAATTATTGCTGATACTTATGAAAGTGTTCTTGGAGCCATCTATTTATCTTTTGGTTATGAAGTTGCTAAAAAATATGTTTATAAAACAGTTATTCCTTATATTGAAAAAGATTTTATGTTTTTTGATGATTATAAAACGAGATTACAAGAACTAGTTCAAACTGATAAAAAATCATTAGAGTATGTTTTAGTAAATGAATATGGGGAAGCTCATGATAAAACCTTTGAAGTAGAAGTAAGAATTGATAATATAATCTACGGCAAAGGTCGTGGTAAAAGCAAAAAAGAAGCAGAACAACATGCGGCTTTTGATGCTTATAGAAAATCTGCAAAGTAGGGATATTTATGTATTTAAAGAGTATTAGATTAGATGGTTTTAAATCATTTGCGAATAAAACTATCTTTGAATTTAAAAAAGGTATTACAGCCATAGTAGGACCCAATGGTAGTGGTAAGTCCAATATCGTTGATGCTATTCGTTGGGTTCTAGGAGAACAATCTGTTAAATCACTTCGTGGTGGCGCCCAAATGAGTGATGTTATTTTTAGCGGTAGCGATGCTAAAGATGCCTTAAATAAAGCATCAGTTATCCTAACTTTTGATAATAGTGATAAATATTTAAATAGTGAATTTAATGAGGTTGAAGTAAAAAGAAGTGTCTACAAAAGTGGTGAAAGTGAATACTTTATTAATAATGTTAAAGTAAGACTTAAAGATATTACTGACTTATTTATTGACAGTGGTTCCAATGATGCTTTTAATATTATTTCCCAAGGTTCAGTTATGGATATCGTAAACTCTAAACCAATTGATAGAAGAACTATAATTGAAAGTGCTGCCGGTGTTTTAAAATATAAAAAAAGAAAAGAAGAATCTTTAAAAAAACTTGATAAAACTAAAGATAATATAGCAAGCATTAATTTAGTAATTAATGAATTATTCGGGGAAATTAATCCATTAAGAGAACAAGCCGAAATAGCTCGGCAATATGTATCTTTAAAAGATGAGTTAAAAAATACCGAAATTGCTTTAACTACTAAAGATATCACTAAATTAAATAAAGAATATTTAGATAATAAAAAGAAAGAAGAAGAACTTACTAATACTTTAGAAAAAATGACTAAAGTTACTGATACTGCTGAATGTGAAAAGATAAAATTAGATATTTATAAATTAGATGATAAAATAAATATGCAAAATAAAAAGTTAATTAGTTTAACGGAAGAATTATCTTTAGTTAGTAGTGAAAAAAGACTAGCAGTTGAAAGAACTAAATATGAATATAGTGAAGATAAAATTAAAAATAATTTAATTAATTTAAAAAATGATGAATTAAATTTAATTAAAGATATTGAAATTGCTAATAAAGAAATAGATATCTTAAATAATAATATTAAAGTATTAGAAGAAGAAAATACCAAAATAAATAATGAATATAAAAATATTATTTTAAAGAAAACTACATACACAGAAGAATTAAATAATTTAACTAAAAATAAATTACAATTAGAAAATAAAATAGATATATTAGAAAATAATATCTTAAATAATGAAAAAATGCCTTTAAGTGTTAAAAGTATTTTAAATAATAGTAGACTTAAAGGTATTCATAATACTATTGGTAATTTAATTGAAGTACCGAATGTTTATTTAATGCCAGTTGAAGTAGTACTCTCTAGTTCTAGTAATTTTATTGTCGTAGATAATGAGACTTCTGCTAAAAGTGCCATCAATTATTTAAAAGATAATAATTTAGGAAGAGCAACATTCTTACCACTTAATATTATTAAATCTAGATTAGTTAGTGATGATGTAAAAGAAAGATTAGAGAAAATCAATGGCTATGAAGGTATTTTATCAGAATTAATTAGTTATGATCATACTTACCAAAATATACTAGAAAATCAATTAGGTAATGTCATTGTAGCTAAAGACATTGATAGTATGAATTTAATTGCCAAAATCATGGAATATAAATATCGCGTTGTAGCCCTTGATGGTAGTATTATTTATGCTGGTGGTTCTATAAGTGGTGGAACCATAAAGAAAAGTACTAATATTAATTTAAAAAGTGAACTTGAAAATAATAAATTAAATTTAGAAAAAGTAAATGAAAAGATAGATAGTTTAAATAAGGAATTAACTAGTATTACAAGTGATGCGGAAATAATTAACGATAAGTTAAATAAAAGTGCGGTAGAGTTAATTAATTTAAATAGTACGAAAACTAGTCAAATAAATATTTTAGAAAGTAAAGAAGAAAGTTTAAAAATAGTTAAAAATGATTTAAATGGTATCACTAATTTAAAGAAAAATAATTTATCTGCTGAACTTGAAAAAATAATGCAAAAAGAAAATAATTTAACTATTGAAAAAGAAAAATTAGAAAAAGATTTAACTGATTTAAAAAATAAAAAGGTTGATTTAAATAATGAACTACAAGAATTAGAAGATAAAACTAATAAAGCTAATCAAGAATACAGAAATATTTCTAATGAACTTAATAATGTTAGTGTTAATGTTGGTAAATTAAATGTTAAATTAGATAATTTATTACTTACATTAAATGAAGAATATAATATGACATATGAATATGCTAAAGAAAATTATGAGTTAGATATAGACGAAAACTTAGCACGAAGTAAAGTTCATAAATTAAAAAGTGAAATCAAATCTTTAGGGGAAGTTAATACTGGTAGTATCGCAGAATACGAAAGAGTAAGTAGTCGTTATGAATTTTTAACGAGTCAAAAAGAAGACTTAGAAGTTTCAATGAATAGTTTAAAAGAAATAATTAGTGATATGGATAATATTATGGAAGAAAAATTTATAACGACATTTAATAAAGTTAGTGAAGAATTTAGTAAAGTATTTAAAATAATGTTTCAAGGTGGAACTGGTAAATTAGAACTAACCGAACCTAATGATTATTTAAATACTGGTATTGAAATGATTATCATTCCCCCAGGGAAAAAGATACATAATACGCAAAGTTTATCTGGTGGGGAAAAATCACTTACTGCTATCTGTTTACTTTTTGCTATCCTTAATGTATCTCCAGTACCATTTATTGTTTTAGATGAAGTAGAAGCTGCCCTAGATGAAGTAAATGTTGATTTATTTGGGGAATACTTAAATAAAAAGAAAATGGATAGCCAATATATTCTAATTACGCATAAAAAGAGAATGATGGAATATGCTGATGTCTTATATGGTATTACGATGCAAAATGCTGGTATTAGTAAAGTAGTTGGGGTAAAATTAGAAAACGTTTAAAAATTTATAAAAAGTCTCTAAAAATAGAGATTTTTTTAATTTTTAGCACTTTTTTTAAGAAATTTACTTGAAAAAAAAGGAAATCGAAGAAAAAAAGCTAATAATATATATAGAAGGAGAAAAAATAATATGAAAAATGTAGTCCAAAACGAAAGTCAAGAAAAAATTTTTTTAATGCAGGATTCTATCTTTAAGACAATTGTAGTTAATGAAAAAGATACGAGATTACTTGATTATATTTTATCCGATATTTTAGAAGAAAAAGTACATGTATTTAAGTTTGTACCAACTGAACTAAAAATAAGAAGAAAATCTGAAAGAATCAAAGTAACTGATTTAATTGTTGAGTCAGATAGTGGTAAGCATATTCTAGTTGAGTTAAATAGTAATTTTAGTAAAAGTATAAAAGTAAGAAACTTATCATATTATGCATCATATTATTCCCAAATAGTAGAAAAAAGTGAAAAATATGATGAAGACTTAGAAACAGTACTTATAAACTTAAATAACGATAGTGAAGTAGAGTTAGCAAAAAAGACATATTTAATAAAATGTAATGAAGATGATAGTATCTATACAAATACATTTAAGATAATTAATGTGAATCTTGTTAAGTACAAAGAGCTATGGTATGATGAGTGTATAAAAGGAAACAAAGAACATATACATCTAGTAATGTTAAACACAAATTTGGATGAGATGAAAGAGTTAGGCAAAAAAGATAAAGTAGTAAAGGAGTTTGAAGAAAGAATGTTAACTTTAACAAAAGATGGAGTAGTAATAAATCATTTAAGTTATGAAGAAGACCAAGAAAAATTAAGAAGATCAGAAATACATGAAGCAAGAGATGAAGGCATAGCAGAAAGAAACAATGAAATTGCTATTAATTTATTAAAAATGAAGATGCCTATCCAAGATATCGAAAAAGCAACTGGTCTTTGCAAAAAAGCAATTGAGAAATTAAATCAAAAGATAAAGTAGTAAAGGAGTTTGAAAAAAGAATGTTAACTTTAACAAAAGATGGAGTAGTAATAAATCATTTAAGTTATGAAGAAGACCAAGAGAAATTAAGAAGATCAGAAATACATGAAGCAAGAGATGAAGGTATAGCAGAAAGAAACAATGAAATCGCTATTAATATGTTAAAAAAGAATATGCCAATAGATGTAATAATGAAATATACATCATTAACTAAAAATGATATAGAAAAGTTAAAAAATAATTTACAATAATTTTAGAATGATTATGTCATTCTTTTTCTTTCTATATAGCATTTTATATTTTCATTTGTTATAATTAAGTAGTGGAGAAGAATTATGGCAAAAACAAGAAGTGAATTAAGAGAAAAATGTATGGTTATATTATATCAATGGGATTTATATCGTGAAAATAATTCTCAAATTGATATAGATGAACTTATCAAAAACAATTTAGATATTGATAATGATTTTGTAAGAGATATTGTATATGGTGTTATTACGCATATTAATGAAATAGATGAAATTGCTAATAAATACATGAATAATTGGCGTATTAATCGTCTTGATAAAACAGGTGCTGCTATCCTTCGTATTGGGGTATTTGAACTTAAATATACTGAAACTCCAGATATTGTAGTTATCAATGAAGCGATAGAACTAGCCAAAAAATATAGTGATGATAGCGTGAGAAAAATTATCAATGCCGTTTTAGATAAGGTTATTAAAAATGAACTTGACTAAAGAAGACTTTGAAAAAATTCAAAATATTCGTAAAGACATTGAAGCTCAAAAAGTGAGATTATCAACTGGTAGTTTTTATGTCAAATATCGTAAAAAATATGATATTAATGCTTTTAATGAAATAATTATTTCTAAAGTGGCTTCTATTTTAGGAATTACTTGTCCTAAATATCAAATAGTAATTCCAGAATTTCAAAGTGATATTTCTGAAAATGAATATTATATGTTAAGTGAAGATTTAGAAAATATTGGTCCATTTTTAACTGCTCATACTCTAGGTGTTGGTAAAGCTACTAACGCTAGTGTTTCAGAATCTTATACAGTTTTAGAAGAACAATATGGAAATAACCCAAAATTATATAAAGATTTAATAGCAACTTATCTTCTTAGTTTGTTTTTTGGTTTTGATGATTTTCATAATGAACAATGGGGTGTTGTTAAAAATAATGATGAAAATAGAATTGCTATTTTAGATAATGAATATTCTTTTGTAAGTAATACTAAACCACAAATGTCTTCATTTCCTACAGAAATAGATTATGATTTAGAAGTATCTCTTAATAAAAATACCAATCCTTTAATAATAAATTTAAATTATTTTTTAGATAATTTTGCTGAATATATATCATTATTTGAATCAATGTATTATTTATTTACACCTGAATATTTAATTAAAATATTAGATTTAATTGAAAGAGATGAAGTAATAATAACTAAAAATGGTAATATACCTTTAAAAATATATATGAGAGATGAAATAATTGAAAAATATAAATTAATATATACTGATATAACTAAAGTATGGCAAGATTATCAAAACAAACAAAATAATAAAAGATAGGAGAATTTTATGAATCTTACATTAGATGATATAGAACAAATTGAAACAATTAATAGTCCAACTAAATTAGATTTAAGTATAGGTAGTTTTTATGCTAAACAAATAATTGATACTTATCCGATGAATTTAGCAATTGGAGAAGTTTTAGGTAGCTATATTGCCAAGGAAATAGGTTTGTTTTGTCCTAAATATCAAATTGTTTTACCATATAATGATGATGAAGAAGTATTTGTTATAAGTGAAGATTTAAATAATTATGGTAAATTTATTGATGCTTTTAATTTAGGTTTATTAAAAGAACATAATGCATCTTTATATGGTATATGGGATTTTTTAGAAAAAAAATATTTAAAAGATCCAGTATATGGATCTAAAATATCAGAAGTATTTAATGATATTATTAAAATGTATTTATTTGATATATTGTTTTGTAATTGGGATAGACGTAGTAATAATTGGGGCTTAATTTTTACTGAAGATAATATGAAACTTGCTATATTTGATAACGAATTTTTGCTAGAAAATGATATTAATCATATTATATCTAGTCAAGTTGATGGAGTAGAATGGTTAAATAACACTAAAATGGCAATGAATCAGAATCGAAGAAGAGTGAGACTTGAAATGGATTTAACAACTTTTTTTAAAGAATCTAGTAAAGAATTTTTAGTATTATTTGAAGATATATTCAATTTAATTACACCAGAATATTTTCGAAAAATATTAGATCAAATAGAAAGAGAAGAAATAATTATTACGAAAGATGGTAATATTCCTTTAGAAATAGATGATAAAGAAGATTATATTAAAATATATAGTGATAATTATTATTTAATAAAAGATATTTATCATGATTATATAAAAAGTAGATAAAGGGGTAATTTTATGAATGAGAATAAATATTTAAATATAAGTGAAATAAATAATTATATTAAAAATGTTTTAGATAGTGATTTATTTTTAAATAGAGTTTATTTAAAAGGGGAAATATCTAATTTTAAAAATCATACCAGAGGGCATTTATATTTTACTTTGAAAGATGATTTATCACGGATTAATGCGGTTATGTTTCAAAGTAATGCTAGGACTTTACAATTTGCTCCAGAAGATGGCATGAATGTTTTAGTAAAGGGGCGTATTAGTGCTTATCCTACTAGTGGATCTTATCAAATATATGTCGAATCAATGGAATTAGATGGTCTAGGTAATTTATATATTGAATATGAAAAATTAAAAGAAAAATTATTTAAAGAAGGTTTATTTAATAAAGAACATAAAAAAGCAATACCAAAGTATCCTACAAGAATAGGGGTAATTACTGCTGATACGGGTGCTGCCGTTAGAGATATTATGAGTACAATTAAAAGAAGATATCCACTATCTGAAGTAATATTATTTCCAAGTTTAGTCCAAGGTGCGGAAGCTGCTCCTAATATAGTGCATCAAATAGAAGTTGCAGATAATTATAATTGTGATGTGTTAATTGTGGGTCGTGGTGGTGGATCCATTGAAGATTTGTGGGCTTTTAATGAAGAAATTGTTGCAAGAGCCATTTATAATGCGAAAACACCAATTATTAGTGCTGTCGGTCATGAACCTGATTTTACCATTGCGGATTTTGTGGCTGATTTACGTGCACCAACTCCAACTGGGGCTGCTGAAATGGCTGTGCCAACAAAACTAGATATAGAAAATTTAATTAATCAATTTAAAATAAGACTTAATAAAAATATTAAAAATTTAGTTAATACTAAATTTATTGAACTATATCATTTAAAGAATTCTTTTGTTTTAAAAAATCCGATGAGTTTATACGAAATAAAAGAACAAAAACTAGATAAGTTACTTGAAGATTTAAATAAAAATATGCAAATAATTTTAGATAATAAAAAGCATTTATTAGAAATAGATGTAAATAAAATAAAATTAATGAGTCCAGCTAATATTATTAATGATAATAAAAATAAATTAAAAGAATTAGTAGTTAATTTAAATAATATTGTAGATAAAGATTTAAATAATAAAAAGTATCAATTAGATTATTTAATTAATACTTTAAAACTTGTAAATCCCTTGAATATTTTAAGTAATGGCTATTCATTAGTAAAAAAAGGTGATAAACTAATTAGTAGTAGTAAAGATTTAAAAGTTAATGATAAAATTAATATTAAATTTCATGAAGGTGAAATTGAAAGTATAGTAAAGGAGATAAAATAATGGAAAGTGAAAAAACATTTGAAACTAATTTAAAAGATTTAGAAAATTTAGTTAAAGAACTAGAAGCAGGTAATGTACCACTAGAAGATGCAATAAAGAAATATACGGAAGCAATGGAACTTGCTAAAAGTTGTAGTGAAAAACTAAATAATGCCACGGAAAAAGTTAATAAAATATTAGCAAGTGATGGCGAACTAAAAGATTTTGAAGTTAAAGATGAAAAATAATGTCAAGGAAAGTAAAAAACTTTCCTTTTTATATTGTCAAATAAAAATACTAGACCTAAAATATTATTAGAAAATAAGGATATAATAGAAATGGGTGGTAATTTTGAAAAAAGAAGAAAAAAATGTCGAAGAGATAAAGGAAGAAGTAAAACCAAAGAAAAAGAAAACGGCAATAATAGTTGTAACTATTATTATAGTATTACTAGTAATACTTGCAGGTGTTGGTACTTATCTATTTATGTATAATAAAAAGGCAACTGTAAAATATGAAAATGAAATTAAAGAAATATCGAAACAAAATAGTATGGCTATAATAGATTATAAAGAAGATGTAGAAAATAATACAACTTGGACATATGAAGATTTAGAAAGTAAATTAATTGATAAAGATAAACTTGCTAAAGGAACAGAAATAAAAATAACTATTAATGATGAAGTATTTAAAGAAGGAGATACTTATACTTTTGTAATTGGGGAAACTAAAATAGATATTTATTTAAATAAGACTTATACTTATAAGGTATTTAAAGAAGAAACAGAAGTAATTGAAAATAAAAAAGAAATAGTTATCACTATTAAAGATACTATTGCTCCAGTATTAGAAGGAGTTAAAAATCAAGCTATTACAGTGGGTGATACCATAGATTTACTTAAAGGTATTACTGCTAAAGATGAAGTAGATGGTGATGTTGAAGTAAAAGTTGAAGGTGAAGTTGATACTAAAAAAGCTGGTACTTATAAAGTAAAAATTTATGCTGAAGATAAAAGTGGTAATAGAGCTGAACAAGAAATGACAGTTACAGTTAAAAAGAAAACTACGACAACAACTAAACCTAGTACAGGATCAAGTAGTAGTTCATCTGGTAGTGGTTCATCTGGTAGTTCTAGTAGTGGATCATCATCAAAGTGTACTTATACATCTACACTTAAAAAAAGAGGATATAATAGTAAAGATGCTGATGCTTGTGAAAAAGATCGTCAAGCAAGTGCAATAGCACAACAAATTGCAAATGAAATAAATGCTAAAGGATATGGTACTGATTTAGAAAAAGTTCAAGCAGCTGCTGAAAAAGTATCAAGTTATTATGATTGGAATAATCATGTTGAAGAAGGTTATGATTATCGTACTCCATATGGTGTTTTTGTTACTCATGCAGCATCTTGCGCGGGATGTACTAGAGCACTTATCCAAGTATTAGAATATATGGGCTTTAGTTGTGAACATGCTAATGCAAATTCATGGACGCACCAATGGGTAATAGTAACAATGGATGGTCAAAAAGGATTCGCTGATGGTCAAGGTGGCTTTGCTGGTTATGGTGAATGGCATGTATAAATTATATATGTTATTTATTTAAATAATAACTTAAAAAAAACAAGTTTTTTTAGTATCCCATACCAAAATTAGTCACTGA
>CANQQX010000010.1 GCA_947626115.1 uncultured Bacilli bacterium | reverse complement strand
ACGATTGTTTGTTTATTTTAACGTCTTCATTGACGGGTTTTGCTATGCCTTAAAATTTACTTTTTATTTTCAACCTTCTCCTCCTCATTAGATAAAATCCATCAAAATAACTAATTTCTTCATCATATACACTTTCATCAAATATATCAATATTCTTTTTATAATTATCAATGACATATTTAAAAGCATCACATATTTTTTTTATATCTTCCATAGAAAGCGATTCATATAATGGTAAAAATATACTGTTATCTCTTATATACTGTGATTGTTCTAAAGTATCTGACTTATTAATAATATAATTTTTAAAATAATCATTTTTAATAATAGTATTATAATTGAATGATCCAATAGGTATTCCCATATTTATAGAGCCTAAAATAACTCTATTTCTATCATAAAAATTATTATCTAATACAATCCACAAAGCAATTGGTGCATAATCACTAATATTAGAAATATTAAAATTAGAAATAAAATTAATTCCCTTAATATTAGATAATTTTTCTACATAAAGTTGTAACTTTTCTCTTCGTTTATTTATATAATCATCAATTAAATCGATTCGTTTAACACCAGTAGAAAATGCTAATGGTGATGGTCTTAAATTTAATCCCTTACCATCATTAGAAAGCCCATTAAATAAAAGATCTCTATATGTAGTATTTGAACTTACAGATGATTTTTTCGTTGAATTAAATACTTCCCCTACATGTCTAAAATGTTCAATTTGTTCAAAAATCTTCTTATCATTTGTAACTATTGCACCACCTTCACCAATTCTCAACATTTTTGTATCATTAAAACTATAACATCCAACCTTCCCAAAAGTACCAGCATATTTATTATTGATCTTTGTACCAAAAGCCTGTGCAACATCTTCAATTAATGTTATTCCATATTTTTCACATAAATCTTGAATTTCTTGAATGTTTAATGGCATCCCATATAGATAACATGCAAGTAAAAATTTTGTTTTTGGTGTAATAAGTTTTTTAATACTTTCTATATCATAATAATAAGAATTTGCTTGAAAATCACATACTTTAATTTTAGCACCACTCATTATTATTGGATATATGGAAGATGCATGTGTAAGATTTGGAACAATAACTTCATCATTAGGACTAATGCCTAAAGTTTGCAATGTTGCAAAAATAGATAAAGTGCAATTAGGCAAAGCTAAAGAATATTTTGCTTTTAAATAATTTGCTAATTTTTGTTCAAAAGTTGATATAGTATTCCCAACAAAAATACTAGAATCACTATTAGATAAACAATTTAATGCACTTTCTTTCTCTTCATCGGTATAAATCATAAAATCAGGATTAACTTTAATTTTTTCCATAGCCAATCTCTCTATATATTTTAGAAACATTATTATCAGGTGTTTCACGACCATCTAATCTTAAAATCCTTATTTTTTGACTTTCTAGTTCAGGTAGTAATTCTTGTTCTAAAGATTCTTTCAAAGTTAATAAAAATCTTTTTTGCTTTTCTAAAAATTCAATATTATCCCTTGATGCCACCCTAGAAACACTTACTTCTAATGGTACATGAACATAAACTAATAAGTCTATTGGTTTTAAATTGAATAATACAATTTCTTTAAAAGGTCTATAAAAATCCATATAATTACTATAATCTTGTTTTAAGATTTCTTTTTGATATGACAATATAGAAAGAAAATCTCGATCATATAAATTATAACCATCATTATATTTATATCTTTCTTGGCGATAATGCATATCTGCTACTAATAATAAGCTTTCAAAAATTGAAGTTGGAAACGATTTGTCAAGCATAAAGAATGGATCATCACTTAACATTTTCCCTAAAATTTCACTAATAGGTGAATCTTGGGTTATTTCATCTATATATCTAACAATTTCCTTTTTTCTTTCTAAATCTTTTCTAAGACTATCAATGATGGTTGTTTTACCAGCACCATCAACTCCTTCAAAAATAATATTCATTTCTATTTCACCTCATATACATAATTTCCCATTCGTTAGCACATTCCTTTGAAAAACAGTTTTTCCAATTTTCCCTTTTTCCAATTTTCTTACAATTTCCTGGACAAATTAGATATTGATTAGTACAATCTAAATAATAGTATTCTTGGTCTGCCAAACATGGGAATTTTTCATTTATAATATTATTTATATATAAATCATATAACATATCTATATAATCAACATTAAAATACTTTTTATATTTATATATAACATTAAATATATTTTTTAATATTGATATGTCTTTTACTTCATGTTTTATATCAGAATGATGTATATCAAACACAAAATTTACTGATAAAAATTTCACTCCCATTTTTACTAAGTTATTGAATATTTCATCGATGTTATTATAGTTATAATGAGTAATACAAACTTTGACTTCAATTTTTTCAGGATTAATATGTAGAATCTTTTTAATAGTACTAATAGTTTGATCTAATTCCTTTCTACAAAAATAATTTTTAAAATCAAATGAATCAAAACTCATTATAAATCTATCAACATTGCTAACAACATTTAACAGTCTGCTATCATCATATTTATTTAATACTACTCCATTTGTAAAAACAAAAACTTTTCCAACTTGTGAAAGTTTCTTTATTATTTCTTCTATAATAGGAGAAGTAAAACATTCACCACCTGTTAAATAAAATTCTTTTACATTAGGACATCTTTCTAACATTTCATTAATACTATTTAAACTTAAACTCTGTGTGTTTCTTCCATAATCCCTATAAAAACAATAAGTACAATTTAAATTACAAGTTTGATTAACTTCTATTAATATTTTTTTACATTTTTTTAGTCCTTGCATATCCTTCTTCTCTATTTGGCTCTATGGCATCAATAATTTCAGCAATAAATTCATCAACATATTCTGAATCTCTAGTAGCCCATACAAAATCCGTATGTTCATTACTTAATTTAATATCTAATTCTTTAGTAGGCACTTCTATAACATAATTTAATTGAACACTATATTTAGTACCCTCAGGTTTTTCAGATGAATATTCTGAAATTCCAATAATTCTTTGTTCAAAAGGTGCAACATCAATACCAACCTCTTCAAAAATTTCTCTTCTTAAACCATCCGCTACTTTTTCACCAAATTCAAGTTTTCCACTAGGCATTTCCCAAAATCCTGCACAATCTTCATCATTTAAACTTCTTTTTACCATTAAGTATTCATGTTCGCATTTAATAGCTCCACAAATACAAACTTGCCATTTATTATTTTTCAATTTAAATACCTCCCTTAATTTGCTTGTCCTCCCATGGAAAGACAACCCATTTATAATTTCTAACTTCTTCACCACTATAAACATTTTCAAATGTATCTTTATTAAAATTATATAAAATTGCTATATTAATACTTTTTGGATTATATTTTTTTAATAAATCAACAGTAAAATCTAATGTAATTTTTGAATCTAAAGTATCATCTACAATTAGTATATTTGCACCAGTAATTTTTTCGCTATTAGTAATTCCTTTATAAATTGGTATTTTTTTAAATTCTGTATTTGGATTATCATTAACACTTCTTTTTATATGAATACAAGACATTTCTTCAACATTCAGCATAGAAGAAAGAAGCATAGCAACTGGCATTCCACCTCGTAATATTGGAACAATTAAATCAATATCTTTTTTATCTGCTATAATTTGTTCTGCAATTTTAAAAGCTAAATTTTGCACTTCTTCCCATTCAACCTTAACCAATGGATAATTAGTTTTAGTCATCTACATCGCCCCTTATTACATATAAATATTCCCTAAAAAATGTTTCTTTACCTAAATTGTCTTCGTATTCAGCATTTGTCAGCATAGTATGTCTAATTTCATAATTTAAATTATTTTTTAATAATGCTACTTCTAATAATTCTGGAGTTGGATAATTAGAACTTTGATTTGATAGCAAAACATATCTAGAAACTTTTTTTGCTTCTTTTACTGCTTTAATAACATTATCAATAACATTATTTTTATCCCATATTTCAATGTTTTTAAATTTTGATGGTTCAAAAACATTACTATAAATATTAGCAGTAGTATTATATTCTTCTGTTTTACTTCCATCTCTCCATGGCCATGCAAAATCCATAAACATAATATCAACTTTAATATTATCTTTATATAATTTTTTTAAATAGCAAAATAAATCTTCGTTATATATTTTATATGCTTTTACATTTTTTGAATTAATATTTGTAAAGTATTTAATATATTCATCGATTTTATTTTTTAAATTGCTATTTAGTTCACTTGGTATTTCAGCATTATAGCCATAAAGTTCAACAACGCTAGCAAATACAGAAGCTCTTTTTATATAAGAATCACTATATTGTTCTAACCAATCATATTTACATGCAAAATTAACTGGTATATTATTACTCATAATAGCATTAGCTACTGAAAAGCTGTATTCACTTATATCATTTGTAATAACTTTGTAACCTTTTTTTGCATACATATATGCATTACAATTAGATCCTGAATTTGTTTCTGCATAAATACCTTTACCATGTAATAAATCATCTACTATTGTTTCAAAAAAATTATAAAATCTCGATTGCTGTCCAAAGTACTCAATATTTACCTCTGGTTTTTTAGAACTCATAATTATATCCACAAAAAACACCTCCTAATGATTAATATATCATTAAAAGGTGTAATATATGGTACTATTTAATATTAATTTCATTTAAATTATAAGTTCTTAAATCTTTATCAGTTTTTGAATAACCAGTTACATAAATATAGTCTTTATAAAAGCTAAAATTATGTGGAGTAATAAGCTTTATTTTATTTTTATATTGTATTTCTATGTCAAAATTATTTTTTAATGCTTTTGAAACAATATTATATTTCTTTTTAATTTCTTCGGTATTTTCACCTTTAATAAGAGTGGTATCTGAGTATATAACAATAGTTTTTATCTTTTCTAGAAGTTGTTCAATATTATTTTTATCTTTTAAATCTAATAAAGGTAATATTTTTTCAAGACAATTAACATCATGAATACTAAATGATACATCATAATTGTTTTTATGATTATATACATATCCACCATAAACTCCATTAATAGTATCTATATATATACCTGCTTTTTCTAAATCAGCTTTATATGTTTTTATCATTCGTGGGGAAACTTCTATTATTTCTGCTAATTCATTTACAGTATATTTTCTTCCAGTTTCTAGTATTTTTAACATTGCTAAAGTATTTCCTAATTTACTCATAAAATCACTCATTTCTTTATATAATAAGTATAACATTTAAAAAATTATATTTATATACTTTTATCTTTTTAAAATCAATCTTGGAAAAGAAGATACTCTATCTATATCTAATAAAGTATTATCTTGATAAGACATTTCTCTCAAAGGAATATCTAATTTAATTTGTTTTATAGTTAAAGCAATATTTTTTAAATAATTATATTTTTCAATTATACTTTCAATAGAGTAATTATTCGAAGAATACTTGTTTTCTAACAATTCAATTAATGTAAACAATCTAATATCAATAGCTTTTAATTTATCAACACTTATACTTTTGGATAAAAATTCATTTCCATAGTGTATAGCATGCCTACTAGCTTTAATTTCACTTGATACCAAAAAATCGACTTTGCCAGGACTAAAAGGATCGTACTCAAACTCATCATGATATAAATCTTGTAACCCAACAACTGACAAAGATACTGCATCACTTCCATTAATATGAGATTCAATATCATCCATTCTTTGTAAAAAATCTTCTGTATAATTTTTAATTCCTAATTTTTTTAAATCTCTTAACGATAATATTCCATATCTGCAAATTAATGGTGCATCACTATAACTTGTATTATGATGATATTTTGCATTAGAAATAATAAAAGAACTTAACTTAACATCACTAAGAATATCTTTTATATACTCTAAAATATATCTTTCTTCTAACATTACAGTATCCATATTGAAATTCTCATTTCTTTAAATAGTTATTTCTTCAATACTTTTGATTGTCCTTTTGATTTTACTTGTTGACTTAATTCAAAAGTATCTTTTAATATCATATATTCTTCATTAGTTGGTATTACCATTACTTTAAATTTAGAACTTAAAGTAGAAATAACTCCACTTTGAATTTCTTTAAATCTAGCAATATTATTATTAGCATCAGCATCTAATTCGATACCCATTGCACTAGAAATAGATTTAATAATGTCAGATCTCAAAGTTATTGCGTTTTCGCCAATTCCAGCTGTAAACACAAGAGCATCAACTTGTCCACCTAATTCAACATAGTATTGAGCAATAAATTTTGCTATTGAATTTCTTAGCATTTTTATTGCTAATTGTGCTTTTTCATCGCCTTTATTTGCTAAAGCTTCTAAATCCCTAAAATCATTTTGACCAGCTATTCCAAGTAAACCACTTTTCTTATTTAAAATTGATGTTACTTCTTCAACTGTTAAACTTCTTTCTTTACAAATATATTCAATAATTGAGCTATCAATACTACCACTTCTCGTACCCATTATAAGACCATCTAAAGGTGTTAAACCCATTGATGTATCATAACATTCGCCATCTTTTATGCAACTTATACTTGCACCACTACCAATATGACAAATAATTAAATTAACATCTTTTTTATTAAAATACTTTTGCATTTCTTCTGTAATATATCGATGGCTTGTTCCATGAAATCCATACTTTCTAACACCATTTTCTTCATACCAACTATAAGGTAGTGCATACATATAATTTTCTCTTGGCATTGTTTGATGAAAAGCAGTATCAAAAACTGCAACTTGTGGAACATCTGGCATAATACTTTTCATACTTTCGATTCCTGCTATTTCACCTGGATGATGAAGTGGAACAAGTTTAGTTAAATCTTTAATATTATTTAACACTTCCTCATCAATAACAACTGATTGTGAGTAAAATTCTCCTCCATGTACAACACGATGACCAATTCCTTTGATTTCACTAACATCAACAATAAATTGATTATCTAATAATTCTTCAAGCATTGTTCTTACTGCTTCAGTATGATCCATAATAGCTTTTCTTTTTTCTAATTTTTTGCCATTAAATTTAAGTGTATAAAAACTATCTACATTGCCAATTTTTTCAATATAGCCATTAACAATTTCTTTCATTTCTGGCACTTCATATAAAGAAAATTTCAAAGATGAACTACCTGCATTAATAATCAAATATTTTTCACTCATAATTTCACCTCATTAAAGTTTGATATGTATTGTACCACATTTTAAAAAAAATGCAATATAAATAATAAAATTATAAATATTTAAAACATATTGAAAACTTAGAAAAAATTGATATAATATATTTGTTTTAAAAAGGAGAGAATATGAAAATTAGTATAAAATCCAAAATATTTCCATTATTAACAATATTATCATTAATATTAAGTATTATTAATTTAATCATGTTAATAGATTCATACAATAAAATTCATGCTTTAAAAGAAAATATCCAAAATAAAAATAATAAAAGTTATGTTACTATACAAAAAACATATAATAATACTGATTTATTAAATAATTAATTATTTATATTTTTTTAAAGCCATTAAAATATGGCTTTTTTATATGCACTTTATATTTTAGTCACCATTAACAATTGTGCAAAAGACTTTCATTTAACTAATGTATAAAATAAATGTGAAATTGGAGGCAAAATAATGTGCATAAATGATAATTTAAATACTAAACAAATTTTATCAATGAATTTAAAATATTATAGAGAAAAGTATAATCTCTCACAAGAAAAATTTGCTGAAAAAGTTGGTAGTAATTTAGTATATATTAATCAACTAGAAAATTGTAAAAGAAAACCAACAATCGATATGTTAGATAAAATTGCAAATGGAATGAATAAAAATATAGATTCTAAACTAAAAATGACAAGTTCAGAGCTACTTAGATATGATCCAAAACATAAAACAACTTTTACAAGAGTTGATGAAAGGAAATAATTTATAATATTAAAGACCATATTTTTTTATTATATAATTAAAAAATTGATTTAACTCAGTTACTGCGTTATCTGGTAAAACTCCTAATAGTTCATCTGGAATATTCAATTTAGAAGTTACTTTTTTAATTCTAAGAAAAGTAACTTTTTTTTCTTTTAAATATATTCTTTTTAATTGATAACCATTATCTAACCAACAATTGGAAATTAATCCTTTACCTTTTAATTTCCAATAATTCTCATATTTATATAAAGAATTGCATAATTTATCATCAATTATTTCTTCAATTTCTTTAAAACTCATTGAAAAAGTATATTTATTACAATTTGCAAAAAATTCATATAAATTAGAATACTTGCCTTTTTTTACTAACAAATGAATAATATTTGGATCTTTTATCTCGGATATAACTTTTTCAATATCTACTCTATTGAGATCACCATAAGATGATTTTACAAATAAAATCTCTGAATCTACACAATGTGAATGAACATAAACATAATTTTTTAATGTTCTATCTTTTGAAGTAATATTTTTTATAACTATTTTTCTTTCTTGATTAGCATTAATATCTTTACCACAATAATAGCATTTGCCATTTTGTCGATTCCAAATGGTTTTATATCCACCAGAAACCTTATTAATATCTTGTATTGTACTTCTATCCCTAAAATATTCTTTATCTAAATAAATATTTTGTTTTGTATCTAATCTTTTATGAGTTACAAGTATAACATCTTCTAATTTAATAACACTTATGCTTTTATTAGTAGTTAATGCAAAAATTTCTCTTCCTTTTGAATCTATATACCAATATTTTTTTATTAATGTTTTAATAGGAATTTTTGGATACATTTTTTTTATTAAATTTAATAATAAAGCTGATATATAAGAATCAAGTTTTTTAAATTCTTCTGAAGCATCACTTACTCTATGATAAGTAGCCCAACCTGTTAGTTTTGCATTTAATGTATCAATTAATTTTTTTTGCGACCATCTTTTATCACTATTCAGAATTAAATCATATAGTTCTTTTTTAAAATTATCAATTGCTTTTTCTGATGGAACACATCGAATATATCCATACGATTTATAATATCTTCTTGATAAAAACTCGAATCCATCTTCTATTGTAGTTATATAAGTTTTCTTTTTATTTATTTCTAAACCTCTTTCTTTAACAAAAGATGTAGTTACTTCTAAAAACTTATTTGCACTATCAATAGTTCTTGCAAAAATTAATATATCATCTGCAAATCTAATCATATAGCCATCATAATAATCCATATTAGATTTATCTTGCAAATTATACAATTCATATTGTAATCCATCTAAAACCATATTTCCTATTGTGGGCGATATATTACAACCTAATGAAATACCAATATCAGTTGGAAAAATCTCATTATTAAAAACAAACCCTGCTTTTAAAAATTCTTTTAATACTTTTTTATTAATTGGAATATTGTCTAAAATCCACTGATGACTAATAGAATCATAGTAAGATTTTACATCGCAAATTAATATATATTTTGGTGCATTATAATCATTCAACGAATCCATAATAAGAGCATGAACATCTAATGCTGATCTTCCCTTTCTAAAAGCAAAAGATTTTCTATCTGCAGTAGCTTCAGCAATTGGTGTTAAAGCCATTAAATATAAAACTTGCATTGCTCTATCAAACATTGATGGAATATTTATTCTTCTTTCTTTACTAGCTTTCTCATCTTTAATTACAAAATGTTTAAAGGGTTTTGCCTTATAATCCTTTGGATTTAAAGACATGGAAGCTCGCATTTTTTCAGCTGGGGTTATCCATTTTACTCTATCAATACCAGATGCTGAATTTAATTCTTCCGAAACTTTTTTAACAGCTAAAATTTTAGCATATAAAGAATTAACTATTTTATTAGATAAAAATTCAATATCAGCATCTCTCTTTTTAAATACTGCTTTTGTCAATAATATTTGGTCTTTTTCTAACTTTGCTTTAGCTTGTTTAAAATCACATTCAAGCCATTTTTCTTCTAACAAATCATCTGGCATTTCCATAATTAATCAGTATTAACTCCAATATCTAACATAATAGGACAATGGTCTGATATATTAATATCGCTTTTTAAAACAGAATCATTAATATATTTTTTAAAATAATTAGAAACTAAAAAATAATCCAACCTTGATCCTATATTTAATTCTTTATTACCAACATTTACATTCCACCAAGTAAAAGCATTTTTTATATTACCATGCTTATATCTAAAAGTATCTATAAAACCTGAATCAATTAAAGATATAAATTCAATTACTTCATTATTTAAAAAAACTGATTCTTTCTGATTAGTATCATCTTCTTTAATGGCGACATTAAAATCACCACATAATATTACAGGCTTATTGTTTTCTAATTTTAAAATATATTTAAAAAATCTATCATCCCATTCCATTCTGTAATCCAATCTAATATTATTTGATTTTGAATTTGGAATATAAACATTAATTAAATAAAATTTATGATATTCTAATGTTATTATTCTACCTTCAACATTAAAATCATCTTCAAAATTATAATATACATTTATTGGCTTATACTTAGTAAAAATTGCTGTTCCAGAAAAACTTCCTTTATTGCTAAAATTCCAATACGAATAATAGGTATTGAGAGTTAAAATTTTATTTTGACATTTTGTTTCTTGTAAACATAAAATATCTGGTTTTTCATCTTCTATAAAATTTAATAAACCTTTACTTATTGCAGAATTAAGCCCATTAACATTAAAAGATATTATTTTCATAGCACCCCTACTTTCTAAATAATAATTACTATCTAACTATAAATATTATAACATAGAAATGTTTATTACAAATAAATATCCTTTAATAGTTGTAATAAAAAAATGAATCATTTGATTCACTTTTTTATATAAGAATTTCTTATAAAATTGTTAAATTAATTTTGATTTTAAAAAATTTTCTCTCAATTTTCTTCTTTCTTTTTCTTCTCTTTTAAAATACAATTCAAGTTCTATCACTATATTATTTTTTAAATGTTCATTTTCTAATAATGATGTAAATATAGCATTATATCTACATAGTTTTTGAATTATATCATTTACTTCATATATGTCATTACTTAAAATTGAATTATTAACACTAAAAACCTCTTTGATATTTTTTTTAGTCTTAGCATCTTTTAACATTTGGTTTAATTCTCGCCTATCAGAAATAGGACTAGAACAATCATTGTCTATATAAAAATGATCTATTTTTATGCCTAAGGAACTTGTATAGTCAATAATCTTTTTTTTCTGATTTTCTATTTCATCAATATCTTTTCCATTAATATATCCTACATAATTTAATTTCATATTATATTTCGTTCCTCTCTTTCATATTAATTATATTTCTTTCTTCTTAATTATACCATGAATTAATTTGTTTTTTAAAATATATTATATTTACTTATTAAACTTGATATATTTTATAAAATTCATATTTTAAATCAACAGGATTAATATTACATAATTTATAGCTTTCTTTGATATAAGGTAATAATATATCAATATCTTCAATATTTTTAACTTTATATGATAAACATAGTGGCTCATAACTTTTTCTAGTTACAACATTTAATTCATTATTTGAATTATCAACATTTAATAATCTAACATAAACACCATAATTTGTCTTGGATAATAATACAAAATTTCTTTTGCCCTTAAACATCAAACCTTTATTAGTCGTATGCTCACTTATAGAATAATCTAATGTACTAATTTTAAACTTTAAAGTACTAAATAGAATATCACTTAAACTTTCCTGTGGAGTAGTAAAATAATTATATAAATTTTCAACAATTTTAATTGCATAATTACAGCTATCATTATCTTCAACAGTTAAAGAATAACACATATTCTTATTTTCATATCCTTTACGATTTATTAATTTATTTTCAATATCAAATTGCTTAGCAACTTTATGAAAACATACTAATAAGTTATTTTGATTTACTTGAATTTCAGCGATTTTATTATTTAATTTATAAACAATATTTTTTACTAAATAATTCTTTATAATATTTTTACTAATAGCCATTATAGAAGAATCTAATTTATTTAACAAATCAATAGCAATTTGCTTTTTATTATATATTATATTTTCATAAGTATTAGTATCTATATTATATAATTTATTATTAATTTTTTTAGTATCATCTTTTTTGTTAGAAGTAATTTGTATTATAGAATTATCTATTTTAATATCTTCATTATTTGTATAAGACACATTATTATAAACTAAATTAAAGGTAGAACAAACATCAATTTGGGTATAATTTTTTGTGTTATTTAAAGCATATTCTTCAAATTTGTATGTGTTCCTGTATTGACTCCAAGATTACAAGAATTCTCTACTACTTCCAAGTACGTTTGCGTACCATGGCCACCGTGTTTCCAGCAATGCAAAGTTGAGCCATCAATTGTTATTGCACCCGTATCAGTAAAAGTATCTTTAAATAAATCAACTGTTCCTTCTTCAATAGTACTAGCAAGCGTAATAATTTTAAAAGTCGAACCTGGTTCATAAGTCATCCATATAGGTAGATTACGATTAATAACTTCTTCACTGTATTTTTGGTAATTATCCGGATCAAATGAAGGCTTACTACCTATGGCAAGGATTTCTCCTGTATTAGGACGCATCGCAATTGCTAAAGCTGATTCCGAATCATATTTATCCATGGCATTATTTATCTCATTATCAACTGCTTTAATAAGTTCTATATCTAAAGTTAATTTTAAAGTCATTCCTTTAGTCGGTGCTACATAACTATCGGGTATTTCTAATTTATTACCTTTACCATCACTATAGTATTTTAATTCTCCATTAGTACCCGTTAAATATTTATCATAAGTAAGTTCAAGTCCTGATAGACCTTGATTATCACTGCCAACAAAACCAATAATATGAGCTAAAGTTTCCCCATAAGGATAATATCTTTTAGAATCTACTACTAAATATACTCCATCATATCCTAGTTTATCTATTTTATCTGCTGTTTCACTATCTAAATCCATTCCTTTTCTAATGATTTCCATACTACTATGTTTAGAGACATATTTATAAACATCATCATAATCACAATTTAAAATTTCAGCAATATCTTTAGATACTTTTTCTTTATCTTTAATTTGATTAGGTACAACATATATAGTTGTTGTAACTAGACTAGTTGCTAATATATTACCATTCCTATCAACTATATCTCCCCTTGGGGCATTAATAGTCATCTTTCTACTCCATAAATCTTCAGTAATTTTTGAAAGTTTATTATAAGATATTACTTGAATATAAAATACTTTCCCTATTACTAATAACAAAATTATAATTACTACTAAAAATGTAAAACGAATTCTAGTATGAATATCATTAAAAAACATATTATTCACCAATAAATAATATGTTTTTAAATTAACTTATATTATTTTTATATATTAATTAACTTGTTTTTTATTTTCTAATAAATAAGTAGTGATATATAAATTATTATTTGAAACATATTTAGTAACTAATTTATTTTTTTCTCTTACTACTAATATACCTTCTGTTTTATTATGATAATTTTCTTTTATATTTTTATCAACATAATCCATATACGACTCTATTTGTCCTCTATCTTTTGGATTATATTCTTTTATCTTTAC
Source organism: uncultured Bacilli bacterium (assembly GCA_947626115.1). Classification (GTDB taxonomy): domain Bacteria; phylum Bacillota_I; class Bacilli_A; order RF39; family UBA660; genus SIG200. Next base: position 25,546 of record CANQQX010000010.1, on the reverse strand, counting down.
TTCTACTACGACAAAGGCATTTATTTTATAATTAAAGAATAATAAATCTATTTTATATGTTCTATTATCTATTTTGCATTTATATTCATGGCCTATTAAAGCAAAACCTACACCTAGCTCCATATAATGATTTTCAACCAATTCAATTAATATTTCATGTAACTTTTGTTCAGTTAAATTAGTAGTATCTTTATCAGTTTTAATAATTATTGGATCTTTTATCATATCACTTAATGTTATCGAATTATCATTATCTGTTATTAACTTAATATTATTTTTATCGGCATAAGATAATCTTTCAAAAGCTTTACTTTTTATTTCTTGAATTAATTCACGACTAGATAAATTATTAAGTATAATTTGGTTTATATAATAGTTTCGTTCATTCTCATTTTTAATAGGTAATAATATTTTTACATGTGTCCATGTTAATTGTGCACGCAGTGCGTGCACAATTGGAAAAGTTAAATAAAATTGTCTAAAAATTTTTAAATTCCTTGTTCCATAATTCTTACCATAATCTAAAGATAATTTTTCGCCCCATTTCTTAATTAAATTATCACCATATTTTGCTCTGGATTCTCCACCTTGAGCATTTACTAGTAGTCTACCTATTTCCCAATTTGTTTTTAAAGTTTCTGAATTTTCTTTAAATTCTCTAACAAATTTTTTAACTTCTCCTTCTTCAATTAACTCAACTATTTCGCTGTATATTTTTTCTTCTGTCATAATTTTGCCTTTCATTTTTAATTAATTTATTCCATGTCTTTTTACAATTTCTTCATTTACTTGTAATACTAACTCTGCAATATTTTATTCTAACTTTTCATATTCTATATAATATTTAGAATAATAAAATTCTCGCATAGATTTTAAATTATCGGTATTATAATTTTCGCCATATTCTTTAGTCAACTTTTTACTTAATTTTTTTATTAAAATATTACCTTTATTATCTTTAAGTTCACTTCCTTGAGCCTCTACTAATAATCTACCAATTTCTCGATAGGTTTTGATAGCATCGTTTTTGTTTTTAACTTCTCTAGCGTATCTTTTTGCTTCCATTTCTTCGATTAATTCCACAATTTCATTATAATAATTTTTCATATATATTTTTCTCCCTTCATATATATTATTCGTCAATCATAGGCTGATTTCCTTTTTATTTTGAAAAAATTCACAAAACTTTCACATAAGTAATATAATTTACATCATTTATTTAAAAAAGCAAATAAAAAAGCATACACATTTTTTGTGTACACTTTTATCTTAAATTTAAATTATCAAAACTTGTTCTCTAATTTAATTAGTTTGATTTCTTTAGTTTTTTAACACTTAATGTAATTACTGCAACACTGGCAAGTCCTAAACCAAGATACATCAAAATGTTATCACCAGTTTTAGGATTTTCTTCAACTATACCAGCAACTTTCTTAAATGTTGCTTTTACAACTACATCTTTTTCAGGCATTTTAAATGTTAATTCAGTTTGTTCTTTACCATCAACATATAATTTATCTAATTCATAACCTTCATCAGCTTTAACAGTAATTTTAACTACTTCATCTTTTTGAGCAGATGCTTTATCAACAGTTACTTTACCATGTTCAGCTTCAGTTGTTACAGCATAATATTTTGTAACTTTTACTCCTTCAGCATATATAACATTATCACCAGTAACTTCAGCACCAGCTTCAATTGTAACATCACCATTGAATGTTAATTTAGCACTATTAGCAGTTTTAATAGTTACACCTGTAGGTACAGTAACATCTTCTCCTACTTCTGTATCATTATAAACAGTAATATCTGTTGCACCAGTTTTTTCTACTTCTTCTAATGCTTGTTCCATAGTTAAATAATAATATGATCTATCTCCATTTGATGCTGTTATAGGGAATTCAATATCATAAGTAACTTGTACCCATTCTTCAGAAACAACTTCATTATTATCAGTATCAGTTACTCTCCATAATAATAAATTCTTATATTCTGGTACAGAAAATATAAACTTTGTACCATAATCTGCAGCACTTACAGAATCAACACCAACTTTTTGAGCTATCCAATTTCCAATTGTTTGGGTACCAGTATCAGTTTCATCAAATGCTGTCCATTCACCAGTTTCGCTATCTTTATATAATACTTCTACACCAAGATTCCACATAGTATCTTTAGTGTCATGTGCTATTTCAGAGCCATGCTCATCTTTTCTTTTGTCTGAAGCAGTTTTATTATACTCTGCATCTGTATATTGTTTTAGAGCCATAGCTTGAGCCTCTTTCATAGCTTCTGCTAAAGATACTTTATCAGTAACATGAGCACCAGCTTTTTCTAATACTTTAGTATCTCCCAAAGTTACAGGTAATTGGGCAGAAAAGTAAAATACACCAATGTATGCTTCACCATTAGATCCACTATGACCTGCTTTATAATTTAGTATAGCATTGATATTATTCTTATTTACTTTTACGGTTGCAGTAACATAATGAACATTTTCTTCAAATTTTTCTTCTTTTAATTCTAATTCAGGCAAATCTGAATGCATATTTAATTGTGTTGCATGAACACTAACTGTTGCTACAAACATAGCAATTATTGATGTTAAAAATAATTTTAATTTTTTCATAATATCCTCTTCCTTTCTTTAAAACTATTTTGTTTTCAGTTTTCTCCTTTCTTAGTATAAGTATACCCCCCCCGAACTTTTAAAGTCAACCCCAATTTTTGGTTTAGCATTTTTGTTGACACAAAAAAAACATATCACTTTTATCAAGCAATATGTTTTTCATATTATTTTAATTTTACAAATTAGTTAGATTTTCTAAGTTTTTTAACACTTAATGTAGCAATTGCAACACTTGCTAGTCCTAACCCTAGATACATTAATATGTTATCACCAGTTTTTGGATTTTCTTCCGTTGTATTTGTTACTGGAGTTTCTATCTTTTTAAATGTTGCACTAATTGTTACATCACTTGCTGGCATTGTAAATTTAATTCCACCATCAGCACTTACAAATTTAACTTCTTTACCATCTTTATCTAGAATAGTAATTGAATTAATTTCATAGCCTTTATCTGCTGCAATTTTTACAACTACTTCTTCACCTTCAGCAGCATTTGTATATGATTCTACTTTACCATTTTCAGGTTTAGTAATTTCAATTTTATGTAATTTTCCTACAACACCACTTTCAGATTGTCCTAATTCATTTGAAGCAAGATATTTTGTAGCAACTGTTTTATTAAAAGTACCACCTCTTACTACAATATCATGGCCTTCTCCTTCATTAAATGAATGGACAGCTTCTTCAGCAGTTGCTTTAAAATCTCCACCGCTTATTTCTACTAATGCAGAATCAGTATAACCTGCTGTTGTATTATCTACAACTACAGCAACTCCTAAAGGAACTTCTGTATTATTACTACCAACTTTATCAGTTGTACCTGCTTCACCATTAGCAATAATAGTTCCGCCAGTAATACTTACGTCACCTTGACGAGCTACTACACCAACAGTACCTGTTAAAGTTCCACCTTTTACATTATAAGTACCATATCCAGCAGCATATAAAGCAGCAGAATCTGTTGAAGTTATTTCAGCACCATCATAAATATTAATAACAGCATCATCAGCATTTTCATTTGGTATTACTACCCCATTAATTGAAACTGCCATTGAATCTGTTGTAATTTTACCATAAATATCTACTACAACTTTATCAGCATATTGCTTTCCACCATCTGTATCAGTACCAAATACGCCAACTCCTGTATTATAACCTGTAATTTCTGCATTACTACCTAAAGTAAATTTAGTTTCAGAACTTCCTCCACCTTGAATAGCTATAATTTGATAATTTGTATGATTAGTTGATTCAGTAGTTCTTCCCTTAACTATAACATTGTCAATTTCTAAAGTACCACCTGGCATAACAGCTATTGGTTGACCATTATCAATAGTGGTAGCATTTATTGTTCCTTTTCCATTACTACTAGTAATTTTTAAAGTAGCACCTGTACCTACAACAAGTGTATGAGTTAAATTCAATTCTTTACCATCTAAATCAATTGTTGCTTTATTACTTACTGTAATATAAGTACTATATAATTCTTCTTCATCATCAGTAAATGTACAAGTAACGCCTTCAGTTGTTGCTCCATCTAAGCAATCTTTTAATGTTTCAGCATGAACACCAACTACTGCTACAAACATAGCAATTATTGATGTTAAAAATAATTTTAATTTTTTCATAATATCCTCTTCCTTTCTTTAAAACTATTTTGTTTTCAGTTTTCTCCTTTCCTACTATAAGTATACCCCCCCCGAACTTTTAAAGTCAACCACAATATTTAGCTTAACATTTTTCTTGACACACAAAAAAACATACTGCTCTATTCAAAGCAATATGTTTTTAACATTATTTTAATTTTGCAAATTAGTTAGATTTTCTAAGTTTTTTAACACTTAATGTAGTAACTGCAACACTCGCAAGTCCTAAACCTAGATACATTAATATGTTATCACCAGTTTTCGGATTTTCTTCTGCTGTATTTGTTACTGGGGTTTCAACTCTTTCATCTAAATATGCAAGTGCATATGTTGAGAATTTATCTGTTGCAAATGTTAAACTATTTCCATCTTCTGTTAAAGTTGCATCTAATTTTGTAACTTTACCATTATGTTCTCTTAGAATATAGAATGTTCTTTTGTATCCTTCTTTAACAGCTGGCAATTCTGGTAATTCTACTGTTAAAGTGATAGCCTTTCCTAATTCATGTATTTTAGCTTCTTTTCCAGCTACTCTTAATACTATTTCAGCATCAAAGTAATCAGTAACTGTAGCACCTTTAATAACTGCTTCAAATTTTTCAACTACTTCTTTTTCAGGTTCTTCAATTTTATTAGTTTCAAGTGTAACTGTTGAGTCATTATGTTTTAATAAAGTTTGTATTTCTTCATCTTCAACTGCATTAACTGCATCTTTTAAAACTTCAGTAGCATCTTCAGAAACCGTTACATCACCTGTAGGAGTAGAAACGTTAATATCATAAGTTTCATAACTAACATATACTAAAACTGTATAATCAGGCATAGTGAAACTATTATCTTCTTCATTAAATGTTACAACAGTACTTTCATCACCTGTTTTTACAACTTTAATACTTGCAATACGATATCCTTCACTTGGAGTAGTTGTTAAAGTAATTTTTTCACCCTTTTTAGCAGATGTTTTTGATAATTTAGCTGTACCTGTTTCTTTTCCTGTTTTTACAACAACGCCAGCACTATAGAATTTATCTCCCGTAACATTTCCTTTGATATCTGTTTTACTGCTATCATCAATTTTCATTTTACCATTTACTGTAGCATTAGTTCCAATTTTTATATTAGAATTTCTTTGAGAAATACCTGTTTTTACAGTACCACCAGTCATGGTAAAGTTATTGAAATCGGCTAATTTTACACCATAGTCGCTATCACTTTCAACAGTACCACTAGTAATCGTAATTGTTACATCTTTTCCCATAGTACTACTTATAGCAACACCTTTATTAGTAGATTTAATTGTTCCACCACTTAAAGTCAATGTATCTTTTACACTAACAGCTTCACCTATAGAATCACTAGACTCTACAGAAGCACCACTTTGAATATCAGCAGTACCATCTACAATGTTAATACCATAAGTTCTTAGCTTATTTAATTTAGGAGTCATTACTACTTTAGCAGTACCTTTCAACACTAAACTAGATTCTCCTTCAACAGAAATACCAACCATTCCAGCAGCATTATTAGCAATTGTACCACTTTCAATTGTTAAATTTGCATGGTCCATCATTCTAATAATTTTAGAATTAGTTGCTGTATTTGTTGTTTGAATTTTTCCATTTGTTGAACTATCCTCAATCGTTACTTTTACATTTGCTCCTTTAATTGTAAGTAATTCAAAAGCAGAACCTTCATAAGTATGGCCATTCAAATCAATAGTAACTGATTTTTCGATAGTAAGAGCTTCAGCATTTTTGATATCATTATTTAGTTTAATTACATCAGTAGCAGTAGCACTCGCAACATTAGTCTTGAATGCGCTGAAATTATCTACTGTTTTTTCTTCTGCATAAACATTTAATGCTGGTACAAATAGTATACTCGCTACTATTGCGAACATCATCAATTTTAATTTTTTCATATTTATCATTCTCCCTTTCTTAAAATCGTTCGTATTAAACTTTTTTCTCCTTTCCTTACTATAAGTATACCCCCCCCGAATTTTTAAAGTCAAGTAATTGTTTAAATTTGTTATTAATTGACACATTTATTTTATTTTTTTATCTTTCATCATTTTGTTAACAACTAAAACAATTGCTACAATACTTATGATACCTAGGCCAATAAAAAGATAGATACTATCTAATGTATTTGGATTTTCTATTACTGCTTGTTTAGCTAATTCTAATAAATTTGTCATTTAATTCTTCCCTTCTATAATCAAAATTAGTTTACACAAAAAAACATATTATTATACAAATTCAATAATATGTTTATTTACTTAAAGTTACTTCTAATACTTGATCATTACTAATAGAAGTACCAACTGGTATACTCTGTGTAGTTACATAACCATAACCATTTGTTTTAATATCAATACCAAGTAAGTTTGCATAAGTCATAACTTCATTTAAACTCCAACCAGTTAAATCTTCCATTACATAATCATGTTTATTACTTACTAAGAATACTTTACTACCTTCTAAGGCTTCGCCACCTTTTAGCGGATATTGATTAATAACATAATTACCAGTTCCAAGTTTATATACTTTTAATTTTTTATTTTGTAAATCTTCTACTGTAGTATTCATATCTTTACTAATATAATTATCTAACTTTATTACTTTAGTATTTATTTCTTGAGAAGAATTTTCAATACCTAAATTAGATACGATATCATCGACGGCTTTCGTAAGTTGTTCAGCAATTGGTCTTGCACTAGATGATGATAATTGTTTAGCAGCCACATAAACAATATATTTTGGATCTTCTTCGGGGAAAATTCCGGCAAAAGAACGAACATAATCGTAACTTCCTTTTAAGTATCCACCTTTAGGTGATGCTATTTGGGCAGTTCCCGTTTTACCCATCATATTAGTTAAAGTTGGTCGATACATTTTATTACTTTCAAGTCCTTCATAAACAACATTATGCATTAGTTTTTGCATATAATCAGTTGTTTCTTTACTAAATACTTTAGCTACTTCGGTTCTTTTACCATCATAAATAATTTCGCCATCATCACCAACTATTTTATCAACAACATACGGCTTTAAAACTGTGCCATCATTAGTAATAGAGGATAATGCTTGTAACATTTGAATTGGTGTAACAGTTATACCTTGACCAAAAGAGGCCGTTGCTAAATCAGTTTTATATTTAATATTTACTTTACCTGATACTTCATTTGCAAGTTCTATCCCTGTTTTTTTACTAAAACCTAATTTTTTATAATAATCAGTTAATGTGGCACTTCCAACAGATTCACCAATATAAGTAGCTCCAACATTGGATGAATAAGCAAAACCTGTATCAAAGTTGATTTCGCCAAAACCATAATCGTTAAAGTCACAAATTTTCGCATCAGCAATCTCTCTACAACCAGATTTAAAAGTTTTAGTTCCATCATATTTACCTTCATTTATACTTGTTGCCCATGAAAATATTTTCATAACACTACCGGGTTCATATTCGTAAGATACAAGTGGATTAGTATAAATCTCCAAAGTACTTAAATCATTTGGATTAAAATTGGGATAAGTAGAACTTGCGACAATGGCACCTGTTTTAGCATCCATTACCGAAAATACCATAAAGTCCATATCATATTCTGTTGCTAAATTACGGGTTAAGGTTTCCGCAAACCATTGAATACGATTATCAATAGTAAGATAAATTCCGGCTCCATCAACCGCATCTTCAGTTATAACTTCGGCACTTGGAAGCGTATAACCATAAGCATCGGTTTGATAAGTAGTTTTACCATCTGTACCAGATAGTTCTTTATCATAGTAAGATTCAATACCAAGTTCGCCAACAATATCACCATCTTCTTGCGTTTTAGCATATCCTACAATGTATGATGCAAATTGTCCCATATTATAATGTCTTTTTTGACCTTGAATAAAATCTATTCCTGGCATATTTAAAGCTTCTATTTCATTTTTCTTAGCTTCGGATATGCCACTACCTTTACTACCAAATTCAGTTTGATATTTTCCTTCTTGGCTTAAAAGTTTAACGGCTTTATCATAATCTATCCCGAGCTCTTCATTAAGCATTTTAGCAGTACCTTCAATATCTACCACATGTTGGGGTTTCTTGGGATCAGTTGTTCTACTTGGTTCTAAATACGCAATTATTTTATAAGAATTAACAGTAGATGCTAACATATTACCTCTACTATCATAAATATTACCTCTTTTAGCATAGATAACATTACTTTTAGTATTTCTGTTACTAGCAAATTCATGTAAATTAATTCCATCAATATTATTACTTAATGCAATAAAAGATAATCTTCCAATAATGGCTACAAATAAAAAAGCCACAATAAAAATTAATATTCTTGGTATTTTTACTGTAACTTTTCTCATAATCTTACTCTCCTAATTCTTCTGTGTCATTTATTTCACTATTTTGTCCATCTACTTTTACTATATTACCACTTATATATGAAAGTCCATACTCATCGGCTATTTTTTGAATGTTTTCCATACTAACAAGTTCATTTATTTGCATTTCTAAACTTTCATTAATATCTTCTTGTTTTTCAATTTTACTTTTAATCTTTTCGTTTTTAATATTAGTTTCACTTAATAATGCTTTCGAAAAAACATTAACAGTAGGAATTGCTAAAAGAAGTAATAAAAGTATTACATACATAAATTTTTCTCCCTTTAATAATTTTAATCTAGTTTTCTTTCTTCTTTGCATTATTAAATCCTTTCTACTATTCTAAGTTTAGCACTATGGCTTCGACTATTTATTTTTAATTCATCTTCACTAGGTAAGATAGGTTTTTTATTAATTATTTTAATTTTCGGTTTATACTCATCAGGTATATCAGGTAATCCTTTAAATATTTCATTTACTTCACTATACTTTTTAAAAGTATTTTTAACTATGCGATCTTCCAAGGAATGAAAAGTAATGACTGAAAGTCTACCACCACTCTTTAGTAAATCAATGGCATCTGGTAAAACACTTTCTAAGACATCTAGTTCATTATTAACAGCAATTCTTAATGCCTGAAATATTTTTCTTTCTGGGTGATTCTTGTAAAAGTAATTAGCACCAGTAGCACTTTTAATTATTTCAACTAATTCTAAAGTTGTATTGATTTTTTTTGATTTTCTAATACTTACTATTTTTTTCGCTATTACTTTTCCTAATTTCTCTTCCCCATACTCATAAAAGTATTTTGTTAACTCTTCTTCTGATGCATTATTTACTATGTTACTAGCATTAAACTTCTCATCTTGATTCATACGCATATCTAAAGGTGCATCTTTCATAAAGGAAAATCCTCTTTTTTCATCATCTATTTGGGGTGATGAAAAACCTAAATCAAAGATAATACCATCAACTTTGTCTATCCCTAAACCTTCTAAAGATTTCTTCATATCCACAAAGTTTATCGGTAATATTTGGTAATTACTACCAATTTTGGCAAGTTCTACTTCAGCATATTCACGAGCTTCTTTGTCTTGATCAATACCAATAAGCATTCCATCTTTATCTAATGCTTCAAGTATTTTCTTACTCATACCCGCATAACCTAAAGTAGCATCAACATAAATACCTTTCGGATTTATATTTAATGAATCAATTATTTCTTTGCAAAGAACACTATAATGCTTCACTAGATACCTCAAATAAATTTTCGGCAATTTCTTCTAATTTAGAAGAGTTATCATCCATAAATGATTCAAATAAATCCTTATCCCATATTTCAATACGGTCATTTACGCCAATCACTACGCATTCTTTTGTAAGATTGGCGTAACTAACCAACGGGGAGGTAATATTGATTCGACCCATTTTGTCGAATTCGCATACAGAGGCACCGGCAAAAAATGATCTCATAAATGTTCGGGCATCTTTTTTGGTAAAAGGTAATTCATTTAATTTATTAACTACTTTTTCCCAATCTTCCATCGTATATAGATAAAGGCATTTTTCAAGTCCCCTAGTAACTACAATCTTTGTTCTGTCTTCTCTAAATTTACCGGGTAAGACAATTCTGCCCTTTTCATCGATGTTGTGATGATATTCTCCCATGAACATTTATATCACCCACTTTCTGCCACAGTTATCCACTGTCTACCACTATTGTACTATAAGCTACTTTAAAAGTAAATATTTATTCCCCATTTATTTTTCATTCATAGTAAATTGACATATTTTTGACAAAAGAAAAAGCAGAGTTAAATCTCTACTCAATTATTTTTTTAAAAAAATTGCATATTTACAAAAATAATGTATAATATAAATAGAAAGTGTTACCGAGTTAGGTAGCACCGAAGGTTCGACGCTACACCGTAAAGGTTAGCGTTTTATTTTTCATACTAACTTTAATATAATTAACGCTAGTATAATTATCACGATAATAAGCATTGTATCTTTTCTCATGACTCTCACACTCCTTTTTCACCAAAACCCCCTGTTATAAACAAGTTGCAAGTTACTTAAGTTGTGCAAAAGCGGCGCCACTAACCGGTAACAAGTTCTCTATTATAAAGAGTATTTTTTCTTTTGCAACACATTCGACAAATGTTGTCAAAACTTCTATTAATTCGACACTTATTTAGTTCTTTTTAAAGTTATTGTATGATTATTTTGTTTTGCCATTTCTAACAATTTCAATAAATCACACTCATCAGTTTTTAAATCATTTTGAAGCATTTTTATTAAATACATTATAGTATTACTATCCATAGGTAAAATAATATTGTTATCAAAATAATTATTTAATATTTCTTGCGCTTTATTAAATAATTCTATATCTTTTGTATAAGTTAATTTATTTTTATATTCTCTACTTTTTAAAATATTTCTTTTAGTATTTTGTAAAATATTTTCTATTCTTTGTAATTCATTTAAAGCAACCTTACCACTTCTTTTATCTTTGTCTGCTACTTTCATAAATGAATCAGATAAATAAGCAAAACGATATGCAATTAAGAAATTAATTAAAAATAAAATAATAGCAAGTAAAAAAGGAATATTTGTCATAATTAAAGCAAATGATATTAAAGTAAGAAAAGATGATCCTAAAAGATTAATAATTATTTTTAAATTAATATTTTCATTTTCTTTTAATATATTATTTATTAATTCTTTTAATTTATTAATTTCTTCTTGCAAATTATTTATATCTATATCATCTTTTAATAAATCATTAAAAGAAGCATAATAAAGATTACTAGATTTATTTTCTAATATATTAATAGATTCAAATATTTCTCTAAAACTTTCTTCTGGCTTTAAAAATAGTAAATTAATAAAATCTTTTAGCATAATATTCACCTTTAATGAAAAAAAGCAACCAAATTGGTTACTAATTAATTTTCTTCTTCAACTTTTAAAACGTTTGAACCTTTATAATTACCACATTTAGTACATGCTCTATGTGGTCTTAAAGGAGCACCACATTTTGGACAAGTAGTAACTGAGCCAACTTCTTTTTTTAAATGAGTTCTTCTCATATTCTTTTTAGTTTTACTTGTTCTTCTAAAAGGAACTGCCATAACTAATCATCACCTTTCAATAAATCTTCTAATTTTTGAAGTCGTGGATCAATATCTTGCGATTTTTCTCCACTTCCTAATTCCCAACCATTACCTTTAAGATTCTTATTAGTTACAGTAGTATAACTAATGGGAACTTCCAATACAATATTTTGCCATAAAATTTGCTTTAAATCAAGTGTATTTTGACTATTTTGATAACTTCCTTCGTAATTTTCCGCTAAATCTTCTAAATTTTCTTCTATTTTGGTGTTTATTTGATACCAAACTTTATCTAAAGAAATAGAATCTTCAATTAATATTTGGCCAGATACACTAGCATTTAAACTAATATCATTATTACTATTTTCCGAAATAGAGCCTTTGATATTTAAATCTTTTACGCCATATATTCTTTTATCAGTACCATCATAATCATTTAAAGTTTCATTAAACTCTATGACATTTTTATAATTTAATTCATCTAAATTAATTATCATAATAATCCCTTCTTTGATAATTATATATGCTTTAGGAAATTATTGCAAGAAAGATAAATAAATGCTAATATTTATTTAGGTGGTATAATGTATCGATTGAAAATATATTCTTTAAGTAAAGAGAAAAGAAAAAAATTAAAAGAAGAATTTTATCAAACAGATATAGGTAAAGATTTAAAATTAAGATTAACAAGATTACTTATTATAGGTATCTTAGGAATATTATTTAGTATCTATCTATTTATTAGTAATACATCTATCTTTGATATTATAACTGGTGTTATTTTAATAATTGCCTCTTTAGTATTTATTATAGCAAGTTTTAGATTAAGAATTACTAAATTAAATGATTATCTAGTAAAGAACAAGAAAAAGAAATAAGTTACCAAATAATTTATTTCTTTTTTAATACAATAATAATATGAAGGACTATGCTCGGGATTTAAAATTATTAAAAGAAGAAGATATTATTTGGTATATATACTATTTTATTGTAACATTTGCGATCATTGCTAATAGTTTTGAAGAAAAATATATTTATGAAGGTAATAAACAAGATCGCACAAGTGGTCGGAAAATAAATGTTGTTCTTTTAATAATTGCCCTACTTATTTATATTTATTATGTAATTATCGCGATTCAAGATTTAAATTTAAGTAAGAGTAAAGATGCAAATAGACAAAGAATTGCGATGGAAAGATTAATTACAACTTTAGTATTCTTAGTGGGTGGTGCTCTATCTTTATATACGGAACTTGATGATAATGCGGGTGATGTAGATCTAGCTATCTTCTAACTAACATTATAATATATTTTATTTTTTTCTAAAGGGATATTTTTTAATTTAAATAACTCAGAGACACTCATTACTTGATAACCTTTACTATATAAAATAGGTAATAATTCTTCAATAGCAGAGGCACTACTATCATAAGCATCATGGAATAAAATAATATCACCATCTTTAATATTATCAATTACATAATTAACTAAATAATCACTACTGCGATAACGCCAATCATTGGTATCTAGACTCCATAATATGTAAGATACATCAAGTAAAGTTTGTTGACTTTCATTTATAGAACCATATGGTGGCCTTATTAAATTCATATTTTCGTTAAATATACTTTGATAAAAGTCATTCATATTTTTAAAATCATTTATTATTTCATCATCACTAAGTTTTTTCATATTTTGATGATGATATGTATGACTACCTATTTCATTACCCAAATTTTTGATATTTATAAGTAAATCTTTATTATAGACTGCTCTTTCCCCAACAATAAAAAAAGTAGCATGAAAATGATTATTTTGGAGTGATGCTAAAATACGATCGGTTTTATTTTTATTAGGGCTATCATCAAAAGTAATGGCAACACTTTTCTTCGCATTAGTATAATCATAACCTGATTCATTTTGATAATCTTTATCTAAAGATGCAGTAAAATTAATACAATCTTTTATTTCGTTATAATTTACTTTTAAATATAAAAGCTCTTCTACTTGTGGGTTAGTTTCCACATTATTAAAATAGATTACCAATTCATTATCTCTTAAAATATAACTTTTATCTATATTTTCATTTATTAAAGTATCGGCGACAAATTTAGGATATTTTAATTTAATTAATTCATTTATTTTATTGTTATAATCTTCTACTTTTTCTTCTTTAATCAAATCTTCTATTTTAAGTTCATTTTCGGTCCCATATTCATATATTTTACTTAAATAATTATCATGACTATTTTTATATAAATAACTAGTTATACTTTCACCTAGAGTATTTTTTTCGACTAAAACATAATTATTATCATTTTCATAAAAACATAAATCTATCTTAGGTTCTTCTTTTTTACTAAATATACTAATAGTTACTATATTTACAATAACCATTAAAAATATTATAAAAATAGCTATTTTTAAATATAAACTTTTTCTTTCCATACCACATCATTTTTAGTATGGATATATTTTAAAAATTCATTTACAAAATTAGTTATTTTTTTTATAATTTTATTAGAGGTAATGTTATGAGAGTTGATAAAGTTAATTATTATTTAGATATTGCGGAAGCAGTAGCAGAAAGAGGTACATGTTTAAGAAGAAATTTTGGGGCTGTTATTGTTAAAAATGATGAAATAATTTCGACAGGTTATGTGGGAGCTCCCCGTGGCAGAAAAAATTGCTGTGATTTAAAATATTGTACAAGAGAAAAATTAAATATTCCAAGAGGAGAAAGATATGAATTGTGCCGGAGTGTTCATGCCGAACAAAATGCAATTATATCAGCTTCTAGAAAAGAAATGATTGATTCAACGCTATATTTAGTAGGCAAAAATTATGAAGATGGTAAATATGTCGAAAATGCAAGACCATGTGCCTTATGTAAAAGAATGATCATTAATGCCGGCATTAAAGAAGTATATGTGAGAAACACAAAAAAAGAATTCACCAAAATAGATGTTGATGAATTCATTAAACAAGATGAATCACTAGAAGGAGTTAAAGGTTATTAACTTCTTTTTATTTGTGTAAAATTCTTTTAGTATATTTTTCTTTAACAACTGGTACCCCATTTTCCCAACGTCCACAATGTTCTTTTTCAAAACTATTTAAAATACTATCTATATATAATATATTTTGAATATCAAGAAATCCTTTAACTTTCATATCGATCATTTCACTAGTAATGGCATCAAAACGATCAGGATCAATAACACCAATAATATGTAAATAAGGATGAGATGTCAAGCGATTTAAAACAGCTACATTCCATCTTTTAAAGCCTTTACCATAACCTAATTTACTACATTCACATTTAGGCACTAATAAATGATGTAAATCAAGTTCAGCTGGAATTGATTCAAAAGAATAACCCATAAAATCAAAACCTAATCTATCTATTTTATATTTTCTAATCATTTCTCTGTGAATTTTACGCATGATTATCACTACCCTCTGAAATTTATACACTCTCTGATAAAGTTATAACATAAATTTTATTATTTGCAAATAAAAAAGCCATTAAAGTTTAAATATTATTTCAAAAATTGGCTTTGTTCGCTTGTTTTATATATCGTATTAAAGTATAATTTTATTAGGAAATACTAACTGTTGAGTACTTGCCTACTTCCATAGGAAGGGGGCTTGGTATTTATGAAGAAAAAAGATTTATTAATCTCATTTCTAATACTAATTATCATTTTATTAATAGTGTCTTTAATGATCCTGTCAATAAAAAAATAGTACTCAATCTTCGAAAGATTAAGTACTCAATCTAATTAGTTAGGTAAGTACTCAACTTGACAAAGTTAAGTATTTCCTTTTTTATTCTATGCAAGTTTCCTTGACATATTCAAAATTTTGGTGCACCTGAAGGGACTTGAACCCCCACGGATATTTCCACTAGATCCTAAGTCTAGCGCGTCTACCAGTTCCGCCACAGGTGCACTTAAAATGGTGGACCTCGTAGGACTCGAACCTACGACCGCCCGGTTATGAGCCGGATGCTCTAACCAACTGAGCTAGAGGTCCATTGCTTTTTCATTATACTATAATTGTAGTGAACTTGCAAGAGCAATTCTTGCAAAATGGCATATGTTGTATTTTTGCAAAAACAAAATGAAATTGCAAAAATACAACATATTAAACTTATTAGAACATTTAACCAATAAATTTTGAAACAGTAGTTTGATTACTTAATTCATTATCATTATTTACATTATAATTAGCATACTTTTTATCGCCTTGATATAAACATAAACAATGATTAATTGAACCACCATAACTTTCTAAATCACATTCTTTATATGTTCCACTTATTTTACTATTATCTTCTGCTAAAGTAAATTCAAATTCACCATTTTCCTTTAATTCTATTGTACTAATTAAATCACTAGATGTGCCATTATCTTGCCACATTTCATATTTTCCAAATGATAATTTAAAATCACCAACAGAAATACTTTTATTATTTTCATTTACTAATTGGTTATCATCATTATCAAATTCAATAATTGGAACATCACTACTACCATAACTATTATCATCCGTTTGTTCAAAGAAAATATAAACTTCGGCATCTTCAAAATCATATAAATACATTTGCATTAAATCTTTATCTTTGTAATTAATTAGTTTTATCTCTAAATTTTTTTCTATATCATCAGTATTTTTAATATTTGTATCAGTGGTATCATAAAAACTAATAATATTATTCTCATATTTATATTTACCACTTAAATTATAATAACAACCAATATTTAATTTAAAAGTATTATCATCATTAATTGTTAAAGAATTATCACTATCTTTTAGACAAGTTCCAAATAAAGAATTAAGATTGGTATAATTATCATTATTAGCTCTAACATTAGTATTTAAATGCCAAATACCTAAAATGTTTTTAGAAGCATTATCATTATCCTTTTCTAATGTTTTACCACAACCTGTTATGCTTAAAGTAATAATTGCTAACAATAATACTGTTAATATTTTACTTTTATTATTCTTCATTTAAAAGATCTTCTTTATAACTAGCAAGATAACTTAAATATTGTTGGTAGCCACCTTCTTCATCACCATTTTTAAATTTGAAAACATTTGATAAGCAACCACCACAAGTTAATTTTTTATACCATCTAACTTCTATATCATTGCCCGTATTTTTATCTTTACCAGTTAAAATTATAGCGCCACTTCCATCAGTAGCAATATAACTATCATCTTCACTCCATTTTTGATCTAAAACACAATAGTCTAAATATTCACCAACAGTATGACTTCCTAAAAGACCAATAGTATGATCTCTTTGTTCAATCATAGCTTCGGTAAATTCAAATTTTGCATTACTTCCACCATTACTACCACAACCTATTAAAGTTAAAGATAAAACCCCAATTAATAATATACTAAATAATTTTTTCATAAATTAAACTCTCCTCCTTTATACTGTAAATTCCGAAACTATAGTTCCGTCTTTTTTCACTATTAAAGCATCACTTGATTCCCTAAAAATGTAAACATCATCATAAATATAATAATTAGAATATTTAGATTCAACCAACTCTTTTTTATTTTTTACATCATATAAGCCAGTTAAAAGATATCCTTCACTACTATTCTTCATAATAAATATAATTTTTGGATTATCTAAATCAAATTCATAATTATCATATTCTCCAAGTTTAAAAACATAATTTCCGTTTGTATCAATAATGCCTTCGCCTTCATCCTTTGTTCTAACTTTGGCATATCCTAATTTGTTAAAATCATATACATAATCATACATCTTATCTCCAAAGACTTGTTCATGAGTTTCCTTATCAACAAAGAAATATTTTTCTTCATTACCTATCCATTTATAAGATGCTTCAACATCGAAAAGATCTTCTTCTTCAGGTTTTTCTACTTCATTACCATTTTTATCTATATAAATTGTTTCACCATATTCAGGCATAACACGAGCAACACCATTATCAAAGCTACCACATTGATAGAAAGTTTTATCAAAAATATTCTTTCCTGTCTTATCAATGTATATGCATTCATTAATGCTACCCGTTAAAACTGCTGCAATACCATCCTTAAAATTGCTTCTATAAAATGAATCATAAGTTCTTTTTTCTGGTGGTAATTCAAATTGCGGTTCAATAACATACTCACCTTTATTATTGATATAACCCATTTTATTGTCTTTAACAACTGCTGCTAGGCCTTCATAAAAGCCATATGCTGTGTCATATTGTGATTCTATTACTATTTTTCCTTTGGCATTAACATAACCCCAAGTTGCCCCAGTTTGAACAGGATATAAATCTCCATTATTAGTAGATCCACCTTTGGAATCTTTACTTCCACAGCCAGTTAAACTAACAATTAAAATACCAACTAATAATATACTTAATATTTTCTTTTTCATATTTACCTCTATTCTCTTAATAAAAGAACGTCCATAAATTTTTAGCATTACATTTAGGGCATACTTTTTCTCTATTATCTGGATTATTTCTAATTGCTGCTACTACACCAATGTAAATTAAACCAGGAACAATACCCATTACTAAAAAGATAGCACCCAAAACATAATCCATTGGTCTTAGTAATGGTCCAAGTACCCAATCACCTTCATAACCACAGCATGTACATTTTGGCTTATCATGCTTTTTTTCTTTCTTTTCATCCTTTTCATCTTCTTTTACTTTTGCCCCACAATTAGGACAAAATTTCACCTCTTCATCTAATTTACTTCCACATTCTTTGCAATACATTTTTATCACTCTCCTTCAATTTTTATATATTGCTAATTTTCTTTTAATTCATAAGTATGTTTATATTCTTCTACGCCAATTTCACCTTTCATTGATTCAAAATTAATTTTATTGTTTTCGATATACCCAATATATTCTTCATCTATTGCATCATCATAAGCATCACCAATACTAGTCATACCAGTGCTTCTAGTATAATGAATAGTTATTTTATTACCTTCTATTTTATAAGTACCTGTTTTACGAGCCTTCCAATATTCATTATAATAAGATGCCTTATTATTTTTTAAAGTTATAGTTAAATTATATCCTTCGGCTTCAGTTCCTTTAGTACCTGGATCTATTTCTATATATGTGCCTTCTTGAAATGTAACCTTATTTTCATTAACATTTTCTTCCTTTGGTATATCGTTTGTATTAGTATTAACATTATTTGTATTATTAGGTTCTTCCTTAGATAAGTTATTAGTACCACAGCCTGTTAAGGCTATCATTAATATACCTATAAGGAATATATTACATAATTTTTTTAATCTATTTATTTTAATATCCATGGACTTGACTCACTTCCATCTCCACTAGATAACTCTATATTTGCTTTTAAGGTAACAATTGGTTTAATATTGCCATCAACTGAATATTCAAAACTTTCTCCTTTTGTATAAGCACCATCACTACCTTTTAAATAAAGTTTATAAATATTTTCACTTATATATTTATAAGTATTTAATTTACTATCATAACTAAATCTAGGTAAATCATAATCTATATAATCAGAATTCCAATTTAAATCATGAGCAATTAATGTTTCAACATCACCATAAAGCCATACAGCCCAGCTATTATTAATTAAACTTTTATAATTTTCATCAGTAATACAATCATTTAAACCATTATTCATTATATAACTTCTATTAAAAGTTACTTCTTGATTATCTAATTTAATTGTATCCCCATAAGTATGACCAGTCATAGAACTATAATAAGTTTTACTAATACTATTTAAAACATCTTCTTTTGAACCACTTGTATCTATGTTTTCATCTCTCGTATATAAAGATGACTCAGCATCATATGTTTTTAAAAAATATTTTACAGTAGCATCTATATCTAACATATTTTCTAAATCTTTTTTACTAATGATTCTACTTGATGTAGCATAATTACTATTAGCATATATTTGAGCTATATTGTTTAATTCACTTTTATAATTATCAACACCAATTTGACCTTTAAAACGTAGACCAGAATCAATTATAGTTTTAGCATAACCATCTAAAATTAAATCAATTGTCCCATCTTTATTAATATTCATTACTCGCCATTTTTCTTCACCAGTTACTTCAAATGTTTGATCTTTATCATAACCAGTTTTATCTTTCGTAGCTGTATATGATTTTCCTTTTTCGGCTTGATAATTAACATAATCACCTACTTTTATTTTCGATGCTAAACCATTTGTAGTAGGCTTATTATTATTAGTTCCATCTTTAGCAGTTTCATTACCACAGCCAGTTAAACCTATAAGTAAGATTCCAACTAATAATATACTTAATAATTTCTTTTTCATTATTTACTCACTTCCTTTTATTATCCCATATATGTTACATCAGATCTAGTATCAGCAAAACTATTATTTTTAACTACTGAGAAATACTTATCACTTTGACCACTTATATGGAAAATAATATGATAACCAGAAACATATTCCCCAAATTCCATACCAGAATATTTTTTTATCTCAAAAGTACAATCAGTTGTATCTATCTTATAGTCAGTATCTTTATAGCTACAAGTATTATCGGTATTCAAAGTAATATCAACAAAAGAATTTTTATATCTACCATATTTTAAGGTATTTTTACCAGCAGTAATTACTTTACTTTCTTCTTCTTTAATTTTTGCTTTTACTTCTTCTACTTTTTTATTTGTTTCTTCTTTTATTTTATCAGTTACTTGATTTACTTCTTTTTCTTCAACTAAATTATAAACAATATCTTTAGCTTTAGAAATATCTTCAACTTTTGCTTTAGTTATATCATCTATAAGAACATATTTTTTTGCAAATTCTGATTTTGTTAAAATTTTCGCAACACCATTGCCATAAGCATCTTCAACAAACAAATCAATTAATCTAATTTCTATTTTGCCATCTTCTGTTTCGTGATAAAATACCCACTCATATTTTTCATTTTCTATATTATATAAAAGTTTTAAATCATAATTATTACCTCGAGCAGCACTATATTTATAATCAGATTTTTCATCAAGATAAACTGTTCCAATAGCACCATCTGGACTATCTCCTTCAGCATCTGATCCTTGACCTAATAAAACCATAATTGGTTCAACAAAAGCATCTAATTTTATAAAAGCTACTTCAAAATCTTTTTGATCTGTAAACAAACTATGATCGCCCGAAATATATTCGGCATACTTCTCTTCCCAATCTTCTTTTAATTCAATTCCTTTTTTATTATTTTTAGTATTATTTCCACAACCTATTAAAGCTAAAGATAAAATACTAATTAATAATATACTTAACACTTTTTTCATAAACTCACCATACTCCTTAATTTTTTTTATTTAATTGTCTATAACTAATAAATATACAGCTTATACTAATTAGTATAAGAGATATAAATACATCTATATCATCACTAGTTTGTGGTGGTAATACATTATTATCTTCTACGTTACTAGTAGGAATAGTTTTATCACCAATATATTTAGCATTAATAGTAAATCCCTTATTATCACCAATAACTTCATATTCATAATCTTTGGTATTATCTAATTTTAAATTATATTCTATTTGCTCTTCACCAAAAGAATATTTAATATTTTTAAATAATTCTAAATCAGTTTGCCATTTATCTAAATTTACCTCTTCTTCTACTTCATCATATTGGTTAATAGTTTTAATTAATAATTTATTAGGTCTTTTCTGATAGATATTATTATCATCTAACCAATTAACCTTTATAGGTATTTTTATTCTTTCAGCCTTATGATTAATAGTATAAATAATATTACCATCTTCATCGGCTTCAACTGAATATGTATAAGTATCATCAGTTAAATTTTTAACTTCATCTAATATTTTATATTCATATTGCACTTTTTCTAAGATATTACTACTACCTACATCACCAACTAAATATTTAATTAAATCATCAAGGTTTTCGGTATAACTATCAACTTTTTTCGTAAATTTAGAATCAAATTTATAATATGTACCTTCAGTATTATTACCTTTCATATCAAAATAAATATAACGATAATTATCACGACCATTATCATCATTAAATATACTCTTTAATGAAATATTCTTATAAATATCTTTAACTAATGTAATTCTTAAATTATATGTGTCATAAGGGAGCGTTAAAATTTCCTCACCATCAAATGTATAATCACCAAGAATACCTAGATTGCCACTAGGCTCTCGATCTAATTTATAACCTTTTGGTATTTCAAAATTTTCTGATGTGTCATATTGAAAATCTGTACCCATTCCTGCTTTTTCATCTATAAATTTAACTTCAAAAGTCCAATATGTAAATAAACCTTCTTGAGTTATTTTTGCATCTTTTTTATTTAAGACCAACTCACGTTTTATAGTTTCTAATTCAGTTGTCCGATATTCA
Organism: uncultured Bacilli bacterium; assembly: GCA_947626115.1. Classification (GTDB taxonomy): domain Bacteria; phylum Bacillota_I; class Bacilli_A; order RF39; family UBA660; genus SIG200. The sequence goes on along the minus strand of CANQQX010000010.1, from coordinate 3,335 downwards.
CCAAATACAGGAATTTTAATTTCATCAGGACGCATCCCTAATTTATCTTCAGCATCAACCCATTCAACCACAACAGTTCCACCATAAATATGATCTGCTTTTACCACTAACGGAAATAAAAATAAACCAATTATAAGTGCAATAAATTTTTTACTATTTTTTAATAATAATTTTTTCAAAATAATCACTCCATTTCCTTTTTTATTTAGTAAGAATTTGTACCCAATATATTTCATTATTTTTCTTAAACATTCCTATACCAATTTTTTTGAGTTTTTCAGTTGTTACATTTTTATATTCTATAGTTGTTGGTTGCATACTATTAACTAAATTTTGAGCATTACTATATTGCATTTCAATATTTTCAACAACTACACTATCATGAGCAATATTTAATTCATCTAAAACAGTATAATATGGTTTTTTGGTTGGTCTTGTATGATCAAAACTAACAGCATACATCATTTCGATTGCTCTAATTGTTGCTGCTAAAGTTAAATTGCTATCTAATGTTAATGGTTCCATATCAGCATTAGTTCTTAAATTATTAATAAGACTAAATACTTCATTATAAATACTTTGATTAGAATTTATAACACTTTGAGCTTCTGCTTTCATATCATTTGCAGTAGCATTAAATGTTGTTACATCATAATTAGTTTCTCTATCTGATTCAACCTTTTCAGTCGTACCATCAGCAAACTTATATATCATATAAGTTATTTTTGTAAATTGTTCAATACCATATTTATAAGGTTTTCTATCCTCTTCTTCATACACTATATCATAAGATACTGCATTATCATATTTATTAGTTGATTCATCTTTAGTCGTATTAGTTTTCTTACTAGTTGTTTTATTACTACTAGAAGAATTATTATTTTTAGATGTAGCAGTATTTTTATTTTTTGAATCTGTTTTAGCAGTTTCTTCATCTTCATTTTTTTCAATATCTTCTTGTTTTATCTCTGGTACTTGTTCATCTTCTTTGTTTACTTCAGAATTATTATCTTTTTCTTCTACATTCGAAACATTACTATTTTTATTATCTTTTTTATTAGGCAAAAACATTATTGTGCATATACCACCAATAATTGCTACAAGTAATATTATAGCAATTATTATTAATTTTTTATTTTTAAATAATCTTGTCATTTTCTACACCTTTAATTATTTTTCACTTTTACTTTTTTTCTTCTTTTTATTTTTAATTACTATTATAATTACTACACTTATTAATATTACTAGACCTATAATAGGTATTAAATAGTAATTAGACCATTTAAATTTTTTAACATTTTGTTTTTCTTTAGCTTTTATCTTATTTTCTGTTTTAGTTTCTTCTACTACTTCTTCATCTCTGGTAATGTTTATTATGTAAGATGATTCTGATTTATCTTCAGCAGTTACTTTTATGGTAATTATATTTTCACCAACATTTAATTCATAATCTTTTAGACCATCTACTTTAGCTTTACTTGAATCTGTTTTACCATTTATAGTAATGCTAGTAGTTTCATATGGTACATTTAAAGTATAGAAATAATTATCTTTAGCAAATTCTAAATCAATTCCTTCAATAGTTAAACTTTTTAAATTACTATTATTTGATTTTTTAGTTGTGGTAGTTGTTGTACTTGATGAACTATTAGAACTAGAAGAACTACCAGATGATTTAGGTTCAGTTATATAGATAAAGCCAATTAAATAAAGATCACTTGCTTCACCTGAACCAATACCTTTACTTCTATTTCCTTCTGTTTTACCTTCACCACTACCTTTATTTTCCACCACATGCATTGTCTCATCAGAAACTGATACAACAAAAGCTACATGACCATAACCTTGAAAGCCAGAATAAACCGCAATTGAATTAGGCTTTGCCTCACTTCCTACTTGATATCCCGCATTTGCAGCATTTCGATACCAATCAACGGCATTACCCCAACCTGGAAGAGCAATTCCAAGCCTATCATAAGCTTCTTGCCAAGCAACTCTGGTACAAGGAGTACTAACTACCCCATTAAAAGTTTGTGTTTTAGGGTATGGATTAGAAGCGGCATAACTTATAGTAGGAATCAACAACAAAAATAATATTATAAATAATCTTTTCTTCATAAATTACCACCGATCACAAACTAAATTATACTCTTCACATAATTTTTCGGATAAAATCCCAGCTTCATATTTGCCATAAACCCCATAACCAGGAAATACTACTTTAATAGAGCCACTTAAAGCACTAGAAATTTCTGAATCTAAACCATCTCTTACACTTTTCATACCATTATATAAAGTTGTAAATGGTGTTTTACTAACAGTTATAAATTCATATTTATAATGAACACTATGATTTTCACTATAATTTTGAAATTGACCACCAACACTTGTTGTAAATTTAACTCCCTTATATGTCTTATTTTTAATATTATTTAATATTGTTTTAGCATTATTTTCTTTGGCAGTATCAAATTGTAATTTATCAAAAGATGCATACCATTCATCTATTCGTAAATCTAGTCCTTGACTAGCAGGATCTTCATCTTCCCAAGATAACTCAATATAACTCTTACCTGCAAGACTTGGAAAAACATCACCTAAATTAGTAATAAAATAATAACCAATTGGTTGAGTATAATTTTCATAATCAATAGATGTTGTCATATTTTCATTTAAATTAATTTTATCAATAGTTGAAGTATATTTAGTACTATTACTACTAGATGTTTTTTTATTACTACTAGAAGTGCTTGTTGATGATTTATCTTCTTCTTTTTTCCAAGTAGCTGTTAAAGTAATATTTTCATTTATTTCTTTATCAAAATCAAAATCTTCTTCATTTAACTTCCATCCAACAAATTCATAACCTTTTCTTTCAGGATCTTCTGGTTTAGTTAATTTTTCACCTTTTTTAATAGTAATACTATCTACTACTGATCCACCATTCGGATTAAAAGTAACTTTAAATTCTTCTACTTCTTCTTTTGGCTTATTTTTATCTTTTTCTTCTATTTTTGGTGTATTATCATTATTATTTTTCTTACTATTTAAATAAATAATTGTACAAGTAGTACCAATAACAGCTAGAATGAAAATAATAATAATAGTTATTATAAACTTTTTGTTTTTGCATAATTTTTTCATTTCCCACACTCCCAAAGTTTTCTTAATAAATATCTATTAAGTATTTTATAAGTAGATTATACCCCCCCGATATTTTTTAGTCAATATACATTTTTAGTCAATTTTCATGGCCACTTGTGATGGTAAACTTAAAGTAGACAACTAGAGAGGGTATGTAGACAATTTATTATTTTATTTATACAATTATTTTG
>CANQQX010000009.1 GCA_947626115.1 uncultured Bacilli bacterium | reverse complement strand
CTAATTATAAGGTATATTTTGAGATTAATCACTTTTTTTGTGCTTTTTATTTACACCCGTACTTTGAAAACACGACCTAGATAATGGTTTTATATACATAAATACAATATTTATGGTATAATAAAAAAGATAATAAAGAAGGTTATTATAGATGAAAAGAATAAATAATAAATATGTATTTATTTTTGGTTTAATACTTGGCTTAATAATATCTATAACAACAGTATATGCAGTAGATGCCTATATTGAAAGTAATAAAGTAGCCTATAATAATCATAATAAAAGTAATGTTGAAGAAGCTATAGATGAATTATATGAAAAAAGCGGATTACATAAAGATAAATGGATAGATCCAGAATTAAATGGAGCAGATCCGGTATTTGATAATGAAGGAAAATTAATACCAGTTGAAATAAAATCAAATGGTAATGTTTATTATGCCAATTTAAATAGTGAATGGTATAATTATAAAGAAAAAAGATGGGCCAATGCAGTTATATTAGTTGATAGTCCCAGTAATACAAATTATAAAGTAGGAGATCACATAGTAGAAGATGACATTGAAAGTTACTTTGTCTGGATACCAAGATATCAATATAAAATATGGAATGATGGAAAATATACAAGTGCTCCAAATACTAATATTTTAACTAATCAAGATTATAGTACATCAATGGATCAAGCAATTAATAAAGCCAGAATAATAGATATAAAATTTGGCGATGTTAATAAAATACCTAAAATGGTAGAGCCAAGTACAACAGGAGTATATTATACTCATCCAGCATTCACTTTTGCTGGTAAAGATTTAAATGGTATTTGGGTAGGTAAATTTGAAACAGGATATAAAGGAGCAAATAGTACTGCTAGTGCTCAAGTAGATAACGAAGAAAAAGATAGCGTCATAATAAAACCAGATGTTTATTCATGGCGGGGAATTAAAATTAAAAATATGTATATGACATCATATAATTATGAAAGGAATCTAGATAGCCATATGATGAAAAACACAGAATGGGGAGCAGTAGCTTACCTTTCTCATTCAGCATATGGTATTGGAACAGAAGTAAAAATTAACAATGCTAGTGATTGGAAAACTGGTTATAGTGCTGCACCAAATACAAATTTAAGTTCTCGTTTAGGTGTTACCGGAGCGAGTGGTGATACCGAGCATACGCAACCATGGAATTCAGGAGTTGGCTATCTTGCAAGTACGACTGGAAATATCAGTGGAGTATATGATATGAATGGTGGCGCATGGGAATATGTCGCTGGATGTATTGATGGCTTAGTAGGTAACAGTGGATTTGATACTACAACCTTAGCCAATGAAATGACAAAAGGCTATATTGATAAATATGATAAAAATAGTAATATTGCAACTTATGATAAAAGGATACTTGGCGATGCAACAGGAGAATTAGGACCTTTTTATACCTATTATGATAGCGATGGTTATCCAAGAGCACATAATAGTTGGTACTATGATTATGCCTATTTTGCTATACCAATTGATCCTTGGTTTGTTCGCAGTGGTAGTGTAGGAGATGGAAGTTTAGCTGGCCAATTTAATTTTAACTATGGTACTGGTGTAGGAACTGCTACTCTTTCTTTTCGTATTGTTCTTACTTTCAAAATTTAGTAGTGTATTAAAATAATAATTATTACCATAATAATAATGGTGATAATAATGATTAGAAATAATAGTTTTTATAGAAGTAATGATTTACTAAATGAAAGTTATTTAGCTAGAATGAAAAATTATTTTAATCCATATGAATATAATTTAGAAAGTAATTTAAAAGATCAAAATAATAATGATGTAAAATGTTTACATAGTAAAGCTCATGAATTTAGAAAATTAAAGAAAAAGTAATTTTTAAGATTTACAAATTAAGTTTTATTTTCTATAATTATATTAGGAATAAAAGGGTAGATTAATACCCTTTTTATAGTTTTAGGAGTAGTTTATGGAAGTAAAAGAAAAATTAATTTTTATTAATAATTGTTTGAAGGAATTACAAAAAAGAATACCACAAGAAAACATTGTTCCAGCTGAATTTATTCGTTTTCAAGATGGCTCAGGTAAAGTAATTTTACCAACTGAATGTCGTGGTCAAGATGTTTTTGTAATTTGTGATGTTAATGATAAAACTCCTAATCCATATACTGGTAAAATTTTATCTCCGGATGATCATGTTAGAGATATTTCAAGAGTAATTGGCGCTCTAAAAGAAAATCCTGCCAGAACCAATTTAATTGTACCTTTTCTTCCTTATGGTAGACAACATCGAAGAGAATATGGTGAATCGATGGAAGCCGCTGATTATTTAAGAGAATGTCATTATTTAGGATTTCATAATATTTTAACAGTTGATGCTCATGATCCCGATGTTTCTGCCGCTATTTCTAAACATAATTTTGATAATATGTTTGCTACAGATAATATGCTTACTGAACTTGTTTTGAGAGAAAAATTAGATTATACCCACCCAGAAAATATTTTAATTGTCGCTCCCGATGAAGGAGCGCAACTAAGGGCACGTCATTTTGCAGATCGCTTTGGTTGTAATCATGCTTTCTTTAATAAAAGACGTGATAATACAGTTATAGTGGATGGTAAAAATCCTTTAAAATATAAACAATATGTTGGGGAAAGCCCTAAAGGCAAAACAATAATTTTAGTAGATGATATGATTTCATCTGGTGGTACTATTTTGGAAACCGCTAAAGAACTAAAAAATATGGGCGCAGCAAGAGTTTTTGTCTGTGCAACATTTGGTTTATTTACAAGAAGGACAATGGATTTTATTAAAGCCTATCAAAAGGGAATTGTTACTAAAACATATATAACTAATTTAACTTATTTAGATACTCAACCAATGTATGGCATTGAAGTAATTGATGGCACAGAACAACTTTTAGAATGTATTCATGCTCTTCATGCTAATAAAGAAGATATTAGAGAAGAATTAGGTACTAATTTTAAACCAGTTAGCGAACTTATTAGAAAAAGGACATTGAAATAGTTGAATTCTATTGTAAAAATAAAAAAATATATTTTAATATAAATAGAAAGTGTACCGATTAGGTAGCACCTGATGTTTTCAGACGCTACACCTAAAAGGTTAGCGTTTTATTTTTCATACTAACTTTAATATAATTAACGCTAGTATAATTATCACGATAATAAGCATAGTATCTTTTCTAAAATTGCTCATGATTACACTCCTTTTTCACCAAAACCTTGATATTACCTGATATTATCAAAAGATGTAGTTACTTGAGTTGTGTAAAAGCGACGCCACTAATCGGTAACAATTTCTCTATTATATAGAGATTTTTTTATTTACAATAGTTTCGACAAATGTTGTCAAAATAAGACAAAATATTAAATATTAATTTGAATAACTAAATATTTGTAATGTATAATAAAAATATACAGTAATACGATATTTAGGTTTACACCTTCTATGTAAAATTTTGAAAACCAATTGACAATCGGGGGGGGTAATTTATACTTATCTTATAAAGATAGAAAGGAAATTATTATGAATAGAGAAGTAGAAAATACTAATGAAAAGAAAAAACAAATAAGACTTGCAATAATCGGAGTAGTTGCATTACTATTATTAACACTTGGTACAACATTTGCTTATTTTTTAATAGATACAGATAATAGTACAAGTAAATCAAATATTAAAGGAGATATAAGTAAAGCAGGTTTAGCAACATTAGTACCAGGAACAGGTAACTTACATATAAATTTAAATGCAGAAGATATGGCTGAAGCCAATCAAGGAACAGAATATTATGGAGATGAATTAGAAGAAAATCCCTATGTCTTAAGTGAAGAAGAAGGAACCCATACGATAAGTCAAGTACAAATAACTGATGGAGAAGAGACAACAAAATATAGTTGTACAGCCAAAGTAGTAGTAACAATGGAAATAGCAGAAGACAATAATATGGGAAGTGTATTACAACCAGGAGATTTAATATTACAATTCAAAGGTAATTTAATAAATGAAAAATTAGATTTAAGTGAAATAAGTGAAGTAGGAACAAAAGAATATGATTTAAATTTTAAATTAACAGGAAATACAACAGAAGATATAGAAGCATATATTAAATTAATAAATAGAGAAGATAATCAAAATTATTTAGCAAGTAGAAATTTAAAAGTAGATATAAATACAACAGAGTTAAGTTGTGATATATTTATCCCAAACACAAAATTAATAGCAGAGTTAAGAGAAAAAACAAGTTGTTTAACAGATGAATTAGTAAATGGCTTATATAGATGTCAAGGTAATTCAATAGTAAATAGTCTTGATATGGATCAGGAAACAATTGAAACAACACAAACAGTAAATAATAATTATATCTGTTTAGGAAGTGATTGTTCAACTGCAGAAGGTAATGACATGTACCGAATAATAGGAGTAACAGAAGATGGTGAGATGAAAGTAATAAAAAATACACCAGCAAATAATAGTATTGCCTGGAATAATGATTATCAAACAGATATCAAATGGCCAGAGAGTGAATTATATAAATATTTAAATGATGATTTTTATAAAACACTACCAATTGAATTAAAAGAAAAAATTGTAAATGCTACATGGTTATATGGAGATGTAAATCCAGATAATATGAGTTCAGAAGATCAACAAAAAATGAGTGAATATGAACAAACAATGATGGGTGGTGGAGATGAAAATACCAAGAAAGAAGCAGCTAAAAATTATGCAAAATTAACGGCAGATTTCGTAGTAACAGAAGAAGCAAAAGCGGCAGATAAAACAACCGGAAATATAAGTTTAATGAGTATAACAGATTATTGTAGTAGTTTTGAAAGTGATAAAGAATTAAATTGTATGAGTTCTACTATAGCATTAATGACTATGGAAGAAGAAATAGATTTATCAACATTAGGTTTAACTTGGATGACTCCTTCCAGTGATATTATGACCGAATGGACCATGTCGCGCGATGGGTTCAGCGGCACTATTTGCAGCGCCTGGGGTGTGGATGCGGATGGCTTTGCCGCCGACGGCGGCGTCGTGAACGTCGAGATTGCGGCGCGTCCGGTCTTCTTCCTAACAAGTGATATAGAATTATCAGGTGAAGGAACAATAGCAAGTCCATTTAGAGTGGCGGGTATAGAATAATAGTAAAGAAAAGCGCAAACTTTTCTTTTTCATTATTTACAAAAATTAAGAAGTCCTATATAATGTAATAAGAGGTGTGAATATGAAAATATTATCTGTAAATGCTGGTAGTTCTTCATTAAAATTTAATTGTATTGAATTACCTGAAAGAAAAGAATTAATAAGTGGTTATTTTGAAAAAATAGGACTTGCTGATAGTTTTTATTCTATTAAAATGAATGGCGAAAAAGTAAAAAAAGAAGCGAGTATTAAAGATCATAGTGATGCAATTAAATATTTAATTCAAGAATTGCTTGAAAATAATGTTATTAAATCACTTGAAGAAATAGATGGAGTAGGTCATCGTTTAGTTCATGGTGGTGATAAATATAATAAATCAGTTTTAATAGATGATGATGTTATTAAAACTGTTGAAGAATTATCAAGTTTAGCGCCACTACATAATCCTGCTAATATTGTTGGCGTTAAAGCATTTAGAGAAGCTATGCCAAATACCCCAATGGTTGGTGTTTTTGATACAGCTTTCCATCAAACAATGGCAAAAAAAGAATACTTATATCCCGTACCTATGAAATGGTATGAAGATTATAATGTGCGTAAATATGGCTTCCATGGAACATCACATAAATACATAACTAAAAAAGTTCAAGAAATGTTAGGCAAAGATGATGTTAATATCATAAGTTGTCATATTGGCAGTGGTGGCTCAATTTGTTGTGTTAAGAATGGTAAAAGTATTGATACTACGATGGGCTTTAGTCCAAATGCCGGTATTATGATGGGAACTAGATGTGGTGATATCGATTATTCAATGATTCCTTATATCATGAAAAAAACAGGTATGAGTATTGAAGAAGTTGATAATATTTTAAATAAACAAAGTGGTTTATATGGTATAAGTGGTGAATATTCTGACCATCGTGATATTGAAGAAGCGATGAATAATGGTAATGAAACAGCTAAACTTGCTAATGATATGTATATCGATAGAATAGTAGATTATATTGCCAAATATTATGTTAAATTAGATGGTAAAGTTGATGCTTTAGTATTTACGGCTGGTTTAGGTGAAAATGCTCGTGAATTTAGAGAAGCCATCATTAATAGATTAGGATCACTTAATATTAAATTAGATGAAAATGCTAATAATAGTATTGCATCTTACTTAGATATTCATGAAGGAAAAATATCAGCTAGCGATTCTAGTGTTCCAGTATATGTAATTCCAACAAATGAAGAATTAATGATTGCTCTAGATACAATGGAATTAATTACTAAGTAGGTGATTCTTATAATTAACAAATTATTATTAAACAAAATTTATAAAACAATAAAGAAGTATGATGAAATCGTTATAGCAAGACACGTTGGCCCTGATCCAGATGCTATCTGTAGTCAAATTGCTCTAAGAGATTCCATCTCTTTAACATTTCCGGAAAAAAAAGTATATGCCGTTGGGGTATCTGTTTCTAAATTTAAAAAATTTGGTTCTTTAAATAAACCAAATTATAAAGAAATGACTAATCCTTTATTAATTGTGTTAGATGTTCCAAATATGCATCGTATTGATGGAATAGAAGATTTAAAATATACAGAAATACTTAAAATAGATCATCATCCAAATGATGATATTAAAGCGAGAGTTGATTGGACAGATATTAATAAATCTAGTACAGCTCAAATGGTAACAGAATTAATTTTAAATACAAAATTGAAATTAAATGAAAATATTGCTAATAATTTATTTTTAGGTATTGTATCCGATAGTGAAAGATTTTCTTTAAAAAATACTACTTATGATACTTTTGATACCGTAAAAGAATTAATAAAGGTTAGTAATATAGATTTTACTTCTCTTTATGATATTTTATATACAAGACCTTTTTCCGAACACAAATTTATTGCGTTTATTACTAATAATTTAGTAATTAATGAAAATGGTTTAGGTTATATTAAAATAAGTGATAAAGATTTAAAAGAATTTAATGTTGATGTGGCAACTCCTTCTAATTTAATTAATGGTTATAATTTTATTGATGAATTACTTGTATGGATATTTATAACCGAAGATGTTAAAAATAAACAATATAAAATAAGTATTCGCAGTAGAGGACCAATAATTAATACTATAGCAAACCATTATAATGGTGGTGGTCATAAATATGCATCTGGGGCTAAACTAGAAACTATGGCAGAAGTAGATAATTTGATCAAAGATTTGGATACAGCGTGTAAAGACTATGAAAATAAATAATTTTAAGAAAAAACATAATAATTTATATGAATTAACTTTGGATAATAATGCTAAAGTTTCTTTATATGATGAAATAATTTTAAAATATGAACTTTTAATTAAAAAAGAATTAGATATCAAAAAGTTAGAAGAAATAACTATAGAAAATGCTAAATTAGAAAGTTATTATATTGCTCTTAAATTTATTAATGCTAAACTTAGAACCGAAAAAGAAATTAGAAAGAAGTTAAATAAATTTAATAAAGAAGCAATTAATTATACTATTACGAGATTAAAAAAAGAAGGCTATTTAGATGATTTATTATATATTAAAGCTTATATAAATGATGCAATTAATTTAAAAATGATTGGTCCTTTAAATATTCATTATGAACTTAAAAAATTAGGCTTTAAAGATAGTGATATAAATAATTATTTAGATACTTTTAATAATGATATATGGCTTGATAAAATAAATAAAATAATTAAGAAAAAAATAAATAGTAATCATAATTTATCTAGTATGATGTTAAAACAAAAGATAATAAAAGATTTAATTACGAAAGGATTTTCGAAAGAAGATATATTATCTTTAATAGATGAATATGATTTTAAAGATGATGATGTTATTTATCAAAAAGAATATGATAAGCAAAAAAATAAATTAAGTAAAAAATATAATGGTGAAGAATTAGAATATCAAATAAAACAAGCTCTATTAAAACAAGGCTTTAGAAAGTAGGAATTATGAATATAAAAGATATCTTTAGTAAAAAAATATATCGTGAAGATGAATTTAATGCTGATTTTGTTGATCATCCCATAGGTAATCAAAATTTATATCGTTTGCATTATTATGAAACTTATAAAAGAGAAACTGATGGCAATTATGGCTTAGTAGATATATATTATAAACCTTTTATGTTACCACCCGAAATGAGTAGAGAAGATGGCTTTAAAGTTTTATCTTATTTAACTGATTATATTGAAGAAAAAGGTAATATGAAAGAATGTAGTTGGAAATCAGTTCAAACATTAGATAAAGTATTAGATATAGAAAGACTCGGATTTACTAGGGTATTAGAAGACTATCAAGACGAAGATGTAATAGATTTATTTACAGTATCTGGTCGCGTTAAAAGATTTATGAATACTCCCTATTATCAAAAATATTTTGAATGGTATATTCCGGGAGTAAAAAAAGAAGAAGTAAAAAAAATTTATAATAGTTTAAATATGACATTTACTGATTTAGTACCAGTAAACGAAAGTAAAAAAAGAAAATTATGCAAATAAAAATTGGCTTAATGCCAATTTTTTATTTGCTACTCAGCAGTAGTACTATTTGCTAAATTATTTAAATAGATACCATATTGTTTTTCTATTTCAGAATCTAGTATTTTCATACCATATTGTTCACGGTAATATTTAAGTGCTTCATAGTTTTCCACATCACCATTACTAATTTTTTCTTCTGATAGAGTTGCAATAATATCTTCTTTAGCATCTTCTAATTTAGCTTTGTCTTTAGATTTATTACGATAAATTACATGATAACCAAGTTCAGTAGATATTACATCTTTAGAATATTCACCATCTTTTAATTTGTATGCTGCATCAAGTAAAGTTTCATATTCATCACCTAATTTATTGTAATTGATATAACCTAAATTACCATCTTTGTCTTTAGTTTCGTCATCATCAGTATATTCTTTAACTAATTTTTTAAATTCATCTAATTTGTTTTCTGCTTTATCTAATTTTTTGATAATTTCTTTAGCAGTATCTTTAGCTTTAGTTTCAGCTTCTTCTTGTTCATCAGTTGACATACCATCTTTTACATCTGGTGTAATTAAAATATGATATACTTCGATGTCACCTTTAAGTTCATCTTTGTAGTATTTTTCAATTTCTTTATCGGTTATTTTAGTTTTAGCATATTCTTCTAAAGCATGTGCTTGCATAAATGTTGTATATAAATAATCTTGATATGCTTCAATAGAAGAGTAACCACTTTGTTGAAGAGCTAAAAGTAAATCTTGACCATTACTTTCATAAGATGATTGCATCATATTAATATAACTTTCGGCTTGTTCTTCAGCATCTTTCTTATAATCTTTGAATTCTGTTTCTAAAACATAATCATCAACTAATTTAATTGTGGCTTGAAGACCAAAATCTGATTTTAATGATTCATATAATTCATCAACACTAATTTGATGTTCTTTATCTCCTTTCTTAAATGTAATAATAGCTTCTTCGCCATTTTTTAGTTCTGGTGTTTTACCACAACCACATAAAACTAATAGACATACTAAACATAATATTAAACTTTTCTTCATATTTCCTCCCTAAATTAATTATAACACAGGAATTTTAATAAATACAATAAATTAAGCACTCACACTTCAAAATATTAACCATAAATTATAAATGAATAGACATAAAGGAGGAGTGAATTATGAACTGCGGAAATAACGGATTAGGCGCTGCTATCATTTTAGTATTATTTATCTTACTTATTATAATCGTAGGAGCATATATTTAATTTCTTTAAAGGAGGTATGATTATGGCCTGTTCAAAATGTTCATCTGGTGGACAAAGTCAAAATCAATGTAATAACAATAATTCTTACAACTACTTTTTTATAGTATTAATATTATATATATTACTTGCTATAATCCTAGGTGGAAGTTTTATTTTTTAAAGAAGAGCAAAAGGCTCTTTTTTTGTATGGTATAATGTCGAATTAATAGAAGTTTTGATAACATTTGTCGAATGTATTGTAATTAAAAAAATACTCTATATAATAGAGAACTTGTTACCAGTTAGTAGCGCCGCTATTACACAACTTTAGTAACTTTTCAACTTGTTTTAAACAGGGGGGTTGGTGAAAAAGGAGTGTAATCATGAGCAATTTTAGAAAAGATACTATGCTTATTATCGTGATAATTATACTAGCTTTAATTATATTAAAACTAGTATAAAAAATAAAACGCTAGCCTTTACGGTGTAGCGTCTGATTATCAGGTGCTACCTAACTCGGTAACACTTTCTATTTATATTATAATATATTTTTTAAAATTTACAACCTTATTCTAAAAAATATTTTACTAATTTTTCACTTCACATATCTATTATTTATGTCAAGTAAAAATAAAATATTATTTATAAGTAACCAACTTGATGGTATAATAAAAATATACAATAATACGATATTTAAATTTACATCTCCCGTGTAAAATTGAAATAATCAGTTGAATTTCGGGGGGGGTATATTAAAATAATCTTATAGTAATAGAAGAAGGGATAAAAATGTTAGAAGGAAGTAGTAATGATAAGAAAAAACAAAAGTTATCATTATTAATCGGTATAGTAACATTACTAGTATTAGTTCTAGGAGCTACTTATGCTTACTTTCAAATAAATACAAATAATGAAAGTAGTAATACTAACATAACAGGAAGTACTCCAACAAATAGTCTAGTAACTTTAAAATCGGGAACAGATAATCTACATTTAAATTTAAGTGCTGGTGATATGGCTCAAGCTAATGCCACAAAAGAATATTATGCTACAGATGTAAAAGATAAATCATATGAAGAAAATGAAGAGAATGGAACAAAGACAATAGCAGAGATAGAACTAACAGGAGGAGAAGAAACAACAAAATATAGTTGTACAGCTAAGTTAACAGTAAGTAAAGTAACAGATCCCGAAGCAGTAGCTGACACAATAATTGATGCATTAAAACCAGAAGATATGATATTACAATTTAAAGGAAATTTAATAAATGAGAAATTAGATTTAAGTGAATTAAAAGATAATAATCCAAAAGAATATGATTTAAGTTTCAATATAACAGCCAATAAAGTAGAAGAAATTCAAGCGTACATCAAATTAGTAAATAAGAATGAAAATCAAAATTATTTGGCAGATAAGAAATTAAATATTGATATAAAAACAAGAGACTTAAAATGTGAAATAAAATTACCGGATCCAAAGATAGCAGAGTTAAGAGCAAAAGATAGTCAAGGATATTTAAGTAAAGATATCCAAGGTGGAATGTATAGATATCAAGCATCATTTCCAGCTAGTGATTCATCAGAAATGACCAATTGGATCTGCTTTGGAACAAATTCTAAAGAAGCATGTACAAATCCTGATACAGGAATAGATAAATATATGTATCGAATAATAGGAATAACGGAAGAAGGACAGTTATACTTATTAAAAGAAACACTCTTGCAAGAAGGAGCGCTAACAGGATTTTCTTGGAATTCTAAATTTCTAACAGTTGGATCATATGCATATACTTGTGATGGTTATACATGTCCAGAATGGAGTAATTCAGATTTATTTAAAAGAATTAATGGAACAAGTAATGGTCAGACACCAGGTCAAGGTTCGTGTGATCCATCATGTGATGGAGCCGATACAGACATCTTCGTTGATAGTAGTCAATATGATTATTTAAAATCTGGAGATGTAAATGGTGGAGAAACAGCTAGTGAATGGTACAATTTAATAGAAGATCATAACTGGATGTATGGTGATACAGCTGATACATATTATAATGGTGATAAAATGTATGCCATAGAAACCGGAAAAGAAGCAACAAATTATTATATTCAACAATCATTAGGATCATCAACAGTTATTGAAAGTCAATATAAGTGGCCAGAGACAAATACTATAACAGCAAAAATTAGTTTAATGTATGTGCATGATATAATGTATTCTTATTACGATGGAACACAAGAAGAAACACGTGGAAATCCAGAAAATAGCACAAATGTTAAAAATAGTTGGATACATTTCTTGAAAGATGGATTGAACTCATCATCAGTTTATGAGTGGTTGGGTACTCGCTGGGGCATTGTTGATTCTAGTTCTTATTGGAATGTTTCTGCTCGTGGTGTACGCAGCGACGATAGTCAGTATTTATCCAGTTTGCTTAAATATGGCAATGGGGTTAGACCTGTCTTCTATCTTAAAGCTAATGTAAAAATAGCAAGTGGAGACGGAACAAAAACAAATCCGTATATTCTAGATGTACAAGAATAATTAATAGTCAACGAAGACTATAAAATAGATTATTATTTTCTTCTGATAAATTGAGAGTAAAATCTCAATTTATTTTTTTCTAAAAAAATTAAGATATGTTATTGACTCATAAAATGTATTAGTGTACTATATTTATTTGCAGGGTGGTTTTATGTTAAGTGAAGAAGATAAAATAAGTTTAAGAAAGTTAATTGATATTAATATTAAAATTAAAGAGATATATGATTCTTTAAGAGAAATGGAAATTAATTTTAAAACAGAGACTAAATTATTTCAAAATAAATTGAATATATTAAAAAGATTAATAATAACGGAAAATAAAATATATGATAGATTTAGAAATTATCCGGAAAAGATAATAGCGGCTTATAATGAAATATCTTTTAGTAGAGAATCTTTATTTGAAATGAATGTCTTAACTGAATTAGATGATGTTGCTAATGACTATAGTGAAAATTTAGTTAGAACAAGAATTGCTAATCACTTATTAAATTTATTTTTAAGTAGTGAAGAAAGTAAAATGGAACTTGCTAATATGCCATTTCCAATTGATGGTAAAGCCTATAGTTTTATTGAAATATGTATTCAATGTGATTTTGTAAATACCATCCTTACAATATTAAATAAATATGTAGATGAAAAAGAATATAGTAGTATTAGAGATTTATTATTTAAAATAAAAGATAACTATGCATTTTTACATGAAGAAATAGAAACTGATTTACTTGAACATAATATGCAAATTAATCCGTGCCTTAATTGGAAAGCAAAAATATATGCTGATATAGCTGGTCTAGATGAAGATGATGTTTTACAAATTGAAGAAGGCTTAGGTAATGAAGTATTTGATGAAAAAATAGATGATATAATTACTATTGAAGAAGAAGAACTTACTGATAGGGAAGTATTGTTTCAATATACTTTAGCTCAAATATTAGTTAGAAGTGCAATGTTATTTTTAGGAGAAGAAAATGCTCGTTATTTACAAGATACTTTTAAATTAAATGTTTATAATGAAAATTGTGTAGTTGAAGGGGAAAAATTAACTGATATGGCTGCGCGTGGCCAAGCCCGTATTGATCATGTTTTAAAAATGTATGATGAAGATAAAAAATTACCTGTAGTTTATAGTGCAAGGAGATCATAATTATGTTAAGTAAAGATATATTAGAAAATATTAAAACTTTACTTGCTATTACTGATTCTATTAATGAAACATATGCTAAATTAAAAGAATTAGAAATTAATAATCAAAAAGAAAGTAAAGAATATCAAAGTTTAATTATAAGTTTAAAATCATCTTTAGAATTAGAAAAATCTATTTACGAGCGATTTCCTAAAGATTTAGATATCCTAAGTAATATAGATTATACTATTAGCAGTAAAGAAGAATTCTGGATTAATTTTAATTTACAAGATAATATTAATGCTATTTTAAATAATCATAATCTGATAAAATTAAGAATTCATTTAAATTTATTTAATAGAATGCTTGCCATTAAAGATGCTGATTTTGTTATTAGTACTAATAAAGAAGAAGTTTTAGAAAATCAAAGTTCAAGAAATATATTAGTAATTAATGCTACTATTATTAGAGATTTTGTAAATACTTTACTTATTATATTAAATAGTTATTTAAATGATTCTAAATATAATGCAATTAAAGATTTATTATTAAATTTTAAATATGGTTTATCTTTTCTTTATGAAGATATAGAGAAAGATTTTTTAGAAAATGATTTTAATATTAATAATGATTTATATTGGGAATCTAATGTAGTCGCAGATTATTATAGACTTGATAGAGAAAAGTTAAATGCCATTAAAAGGGGAACAGTATTTAATATATTTAGAGAAAAAACAGATAATATCATTGAGATTGTTATTAATGAAAATAGTAGTAAACAAGAAATATTTACTTATACAATTAGTGAAATATTAATAAGAGCAAGCTTACTTTTATTTGGAGATAAAACAGTAGATTATTTAAAGGGTCAAAAATTACAATTAGCATCTAATATGCCTTATAATGAAGAATTGCTAAAAAATTTAAAAAATGCTCAGAATAGAATTGATAGTATTTTTGCAATGTATGAAAAAGATAAAGAATTATTAAATATAATTAGTTTAAGGGTGTTATAAGATGGATAATATAAATTTAACTAAAGAAGATTATGAAAATTTAAAAAAATTATTCTTTATTACGCAAAAGATTAAATTGGCTTATGAGAATTTAGCAAATTTAGAAATAAATAATAAAAAAGAAACAGAAGAATTTACTAAATGGACTAATTATTTACAAACATTATTAGAATTAGAAGAACAAATTTATATTATAATTGGTAAAAATCCGAAAAAAATATCTGATATGTTAGAATATATTTTAGATAATGAACCATATAATATAACTGATGTTTTAATTTGTTTAAACAATGATAATATTGAAGAAATTTTAAAAAATAGAGTTTCTGCTCGTTTTGATTATTTATTAAATACAGTACCTTTTTCTTCTGAAGATGATTATTTTGAAGAAGATGAAGATATAGAAGAGTATGAACTATTAGATGAAGATACTATTGAAAAGATGGAAGCCGATTTCTTTTATCAAGCTAATGTTGATTTAATGATGGAACAAGATATTATTAATACTATTTTAAAAATGATTAAAAATTATCTTGATAATCCTGATTTTAGTAATATAAAAGATGCTCTAATTAAATTTAAATATAAATTAGCATTTGCATTTAAGTTTGTTGAAAAAGATTTTTTAACTAATAATTTTACTATTAATGATACCCTTTTTTGGCAAACTAAAATGTATACTGATACTAAAGCTAAAAATGGTAATAAAGATTTAAAAGAATCTAAAAATAGTCATGCTGAAGATTTATTATATGAACAATATGGTTATTTATTAGAAATGTTTTATACCAATCTAAGTAATAAAGAAAATTATGCTCATGCTATTATGATAGAAATTTTTGTTAGAACTGGTTTAATATTAGCTGATGAAGAAGTAGTGGGTAGTTTTATCTTAATGATGGAATCAGAAATAGATTATTTTGAAAAGAATAATATTCAAAATAAAGAAGTTAAAGATTTTATTTATAATGCTTTTTCTCATATTGAAGAAGATAAATGTTTACCAAATATATTAAGTTTTAAAATTTAAAAAATCCTTTTTGTAAGGATTTTTTAGTTGGCTTGAATATCTGGTAGTGGTTCTATTTTAATAGAATCATCATATTTTTTTAAGACTTCACTAAATTCATTATAAACAGATTCATAATTATTTAAATATTTACTTTCCATTTTACTAAATGGAATTACTAAATAATCATATTTACCAATATTGTTATTATAATAACGATAAGTAAAGTTTAGATCAGCCCCAATGTTATCTACTTTTATTTCGGTCGTATTTTTTTCGGTATCAACAGTTTTAGTTATATCAAGCGTTGCAAACATACCGATAACTCCAACTTTTCTTACTCTTGCTTCTTCCGCACCCATTTGATTAGAAATGAAATTACCAAATGAATAGAAGACAACAGTATCATCAATCCATTCCCAAGGCTCAATACAATGAGAGTGAGTACCTAAAACGATATCAACACCATTATCGGCTAAAAATTTAGCTTGTTCTCTTTGCGTAGTTGTCGCATCTTGTAAGTATTCGGTTCCCCAGTGCATAGCGACAATTAAAATATCAACTTTATCACGCACAGCAGCAATATCAGCTTTAACTTTTTCTTCATCAAATAAATTAACGGTATAATCTTCTTTTACAGGTATACCATTAGTGCCATAAGTATAAGAAAGCATCGTATAAGTTATGCCATTTGCTTCCATAATTTTGTGTTCATCTCTTTTTTCGGGAGTAGAGGCCATACCTGTTGCTAAAATGTTATCTTTACCTTCCCACCAAGCGGCACTTCTTTTAGCTGAGTCATTTCCCATATCCATGGAGTGATTAGTAGCAAGTGATACAAGATTAAAACCGGCATCAATCATATTTTGACCAAAAGCAGATGGAGTATTAAATCTAGGAAAACTACCATAACTAACAGAATCATCAAAAACTGTTTCTTGATTATAATATTTAATATCATAATCTTTTAATTTTTCTTTCGTGTATGTTAGCATATTACTAAAATCATATGTACCATTATTATAAGCTGCTTTATAAATAGGTGAGTGTATTAAACCATCACCGGTCGCAATTAATTTTGCTTTATATGTTTTAATCGGATTTTCGGGTTCAATAAGTTTATCTATTGAATCTTTAATTTTATTATCGCCTTTAAAAATAACTTTATAGCCAACAAAACCAACTAGAATAACTACTAAAATAAGTATTAAACTAATTGTTCTTTTAGCTTTCTTTTTTATTCTTGCCATCTTATTTTAAAACCTCATAAACATCTTTAGGATTTTTTAGGGCTCTAGTACCAAAATTGGGAAGCAAATGCATGTGATAGTGTTTTATCTTTTGCGAATTGCCATAGTTAACATGAACACTTAATTCTTTAGCATTTAATTTCTCCATAATATGCGGAATAAATTTTTTCGCAACTTCATTTATATGAATTACTAGATCATCCGGTATATCCATTAAAGTATCATAATGTTTTTTCGGAATTATTAAAGTATGTCCATCAACATTAGGATAAGCATCCATAATAACCATAACTAAATCATCTTCATATAGTTTAAAAGTTGGTACTTCACCATTAATTATTTTACAAAATAAACATTCCATAACATCACCAACTAAATTATAGCAAACAAAAAAATTAAAGTCTATTTAAGATAAACAAGAACTGTCAAATTTAAGAAAATATTAAGAATATAGTAATAAAAATGTTATTTTTTTAAGTTTTTTATAAAAAATTTCACGAAAAAAAGGAAATTGAAGAAAAAAAGCAAATAATATATATAGAAGGAGAAAATTTTATGTGAATATATCGTATTAAAATATAAAAAAGTAAGTAATAATATATTAATTTTTTTTAGAATAGGAAGTGCAAAATGACAAATGATGAGTTAAAAATTGATAATATTAATAAAGCAAGTAATAATTTTAAAAGTATCGTAAAAAATGTAAGAAATCAAAAATTTCATTATTTAGATGATTGGTTATATAAAAAGTCTAAAACCTATCTTAAAGAAAATGTTAAAAAAATTAATGATATTTATCCAAGATTTGATTATGGAACAATATTAAAAATAGATTTTGGAATAAATGATGGCTCTGAATTAAGTGGCCCCCACTTTGCAATATCCCTTGAAAAATATGATAGTACTAAAAATCCAGTATTAACAATATTACCTTTAACTTCACATAATAAAAAATACTATTTGCCTCTAAATGAATTAATTACAGAAGAATTCACAAAAAGATTAAAAAAGCATTTAGAAATACTAAAAAAAGAAATTGATGAAGATAATAATAAAAATACTACTATTGAAGAAATAAATTATAAAGGTAGTGAAATAAAATTATTATATAAAATGATAGATTATTATACCAAATATGCAAAAAATTCATATGCGTGTATCAATTTAATTACAACAATAAGTAAAAATAAAATTGTAAAGCCAAAAAATAAGTATGATATTATAGGACGGGCAAAATGCAATAGCAAAACTATGAAAATTATAAGTAAAGAGATTATTAATAAATTTACAAATATACAGCAAATTGAAGAAAAATAAACTAATAAATATTTGACAAGGTGTATATAATATAGTAAAATGTTATACATAAACAGGAGTTCTTTTAATAGAACAAAATGTTAGACATTAGTTCCTTAAATGGAACAATTATTTAGCACTAGTCGATTGATTAGTGCTTTTGCTTTATGTTTTAAATAATATATCAAATACCAACTCGCAAAAGATGTTGATTTTATCTTTTTTATGATCCGTGTAATGATTAATTTAGCGATTTTCCCTTTGAGGGGAAAATCGTAAAATTAGGAACAACAAATAAAAGGTTATAGATTATAATTTTTTTTAATTTTCTCTCTAGTATTTGTTCAAGAATAATAAAAATATTATCATTAATTATCATTTTCCCCACTTGGGGAAAATGATAGTGATCCAATAAATCAAAATCAAATTGTAAAACGAGTAGCAACAATACATTTGATTAACATTTTGTCGATGTAGACAAAATGGTGAAATTTGTAATTATTTTATTTTAGCTTTTTGTAAAATAAACTTTTTATCATCATCTATTCTGTAACTTTCTCTAGCTTTTTGCAATGCTTTGTTGTAAGTCCATTTATCAAACTCATCTTTGTTTTCTTGCATAAACTTTAAAGTCTTAGCAAAATATTTAACTAAAGCAATAGATAATGTCCAACTTATAGCCATCTTAACATAATAGTAATCACTTTTAACATTTAAGCATTTATCTAATACCATATCAATATACTTATCATTAGTATAATAGTTAAGTAAAATAACAAAAACAAACCTTAATGGATATTCATAAGTAGATGCAAATAAAGGATTAATAAAATCTAAAAATTTATCTTCATTACCTTTGATAAATTTAAGTTCACCCACTAAAATATCACAAACAGCCCAATTATCAATTAAAGGTAAAAAGCTAGTTATTAAATTTAATTTTTCTTCATAACTTGCTTTAGCATTACCAATGATAATTGCTTTAAGCATTACATCTTCAAAATATTGATTACCTATATTATTTAAAAGATAAGAGTAGTCATATTCTTTTAATAATTTTTTAGCAACATTTCTTAAAATAGGTATTTTAACTCCTAGTATTTCATAATTAGTTTGACATATTTTTTCTTGAAATGTTTTATACTTTTGATCTATATAAGGATTAAGAATATTTAAAGTATTCATAAGACCACCTAAAGATATTATAAATTAAATTGAATAGAAAAAGATAGACTTTTGTGT
The DNA here is from genome assembly GCA_947626115.1 of uncultured Bacilli bacterium. Taxonomy (GTDB): domain Bacteria; phylum Bacillota_I; class Bacilli_A; order RF39; family UBA660; genus SIG200. The sequence continues at coordinate 20,645 of CANQQX010000009.1, read as the reverse complement.
TCTTTTTTGGGTTAATTGCATACATTAAATTAGGGAGTGATAAATTTGTCTAATTTTAGAGAAATTGTAACTAAAGCGGTTATTGGTAAAGCAAAGAAAACTAGTGGTAATACTTTTACTTTAGAAACAGAAGAACATCCTAACACAGTTTTAGGTTGTTGGGTTATCAATAATAATTTTAATGGCACCAATAATAATGGTAGTGTGCTAATTAATGGTACATTTGATGTCAATGTTTGGTATTCCTATGATAATGATACAAAAACAGCCGTTAGTACCAAAAGATATTCTTATACTGATAAAATGAATGTGCCACTTAAAAATGATACAGTCTTAGATAATAATTCGGAAATTATTGTAAGAAGCTTAAAACAACCAACTGTAACGGATGTTAAAATTAAAAATGGCTTAGTTGAACTTAATATTGAAAAAGAACTAGGAGTCGAAATTGTTGGTAATACTAAAGTTAAAATCTCTGTTGAAGATTTAGATGATGATTATGAAGAATTAGTTGATGATAATGAAATAGAAGTGGAAGTCGATAAAATTAATGAAGACTATTTAGAAACTGAAGTAGTCGAAGAAGAAAAATAAGTGTCAACGAAAAATTGTTGACACTCTTTATGTGTTATGATATATTATTAGTAGTAAAAAAGGAGGCAAAGTATGGCAGTTAAATTAAGATTAAAAAGAATGGGAGCAAAACAAAAACCATTTTATAGAATAGTAGCAGCTGATTCACGCTTTCCAAGAGATGGCCGTTTTATTGAAACAGTAGGAACTTATGATCCAATTAAAGGGGCAGATAAAGTAACTATTGATGAAGAAAAAACTTTAAAATGGTTAAATAATGGGGCTGAACCAACTGATACAGTAAAAAATATTTTATCACATGCTGGTATTATGGCCAAATATGCTGATAGTAAAAAGAAAAAGAATAAATAGTAAAAGAAGGTATTAAATAATGAATGTTGTAGAGTTTGCAGAATATTTAGTAAAAGGTATTGTAAAAGATCCAGAACTTATTAAAGTATCTGAATTTCAAGCTGATGATGATATAACAATTTTAGAAATATTAGTACCAGAAGATGATATGGGGAGAGTTATTGGCAAAAACGGTAAAATGTCAACATCTATTAGAACTTTAATTCAAGCTTTTGCCGCTGTTAACAATTTGCCAAAAGTAAAAATTAATATTGATTCGTTTTAAGAAATAGATTCTATTTCTTTTTTTGCATTTAGGAGGTTTTTATGATATACATACCAGAGATCTGTGGTACTTGTAAGGGTGCCAATAAAGCATTAGAGTTAGTTTATGAAATATATGAAAGAGAACAAGCAAAAGATAATCCCAAACAAATATATATTTATAAAGAAATATTACATAATGAAGATGTTATTAGAGAATTAGATGAATTAGGTATTACTACTACAGATAATTTAAAAGATGTTACAAGTGACGATATCCTAATTATTAGAGCCCATGGTGAAGGTAAAGATACATATGATTATTTAGATAAGAATAACATTGAATATTATGATGCAACTTGTCCTAAAGTTAAAAAGATTCATGATGAAGTTTATCAAAAATTTAATGATGGCTATGAAATATTTATTATTGGTGATAAAAATCACCCTGAGGTAATTGGTACTAATGGTTGGTGTCAAAATAAGGCAATTATTTTAGATAATGAAGTTTCGGTAGTAGATATCAAAAATACTAATAAAAAAATATTTGTTACTTGTCAAACTACAGTAAATCCCGATACTTTTAAAAGAGTATTAAGTTTGCTTGAAAATAAATTTGGTAAAAGTAATATGGAAGTTTATGATGCAACTTGTAAGGCTGTTTCTAATATTTTAGAAAGTAGTAAAAAGCTCGCACAAAAATGTGATTTAATGTTTGTCATTGGTGGAGCTAATTCTAGTAATACCGAAAATATAAGACTATCTTTAGCGTTAATCACTCAAACTTATAAATTTTCTAATTTAAAAGAGTTTATTAATTTTGTGATGTGTAATGATATAACTAGTAAAATGAATATTGGTATAACGGGTGGATCATCAACTCCGTTAAAAGAAATATATAATTATAAATATATTTTAGCATTTTTAATCTTTTATAAAGAACATTTACAAGTACTAAAAGAAGGTCAAGTTGATATTAATAATAATTTAATAGATGATAGTGATAATGTTATAGTTCAAGATTTAATTCATCATTTTCAAGATTTAAATCAAGATGGTAAATATATAAGAGGTATTTTAATTGCTTTGGGTTATGTTTTAGCTACAAATAAAGATGATTATAATTATTTAAATTTATCTTATGCTTATGAAATGTTTCAAACCGCTATTTTAATTCATGATGATATTATAGATAATGCTAAAATGAGAAGAGGAAAAGAAACTATTCCAAGAAGAATATGTAAAGATTATTTAAATTTAAGTAATGATAAAATATATTTTAATGATGTTTTAAAACTAGCTAATTCTCTGGCTATTTGTTCTGGTGATTTTGGCTTTTATGAAGCAAATAAATTAATTGTTAAAAGTTATCAAGATAACCCTAATTTAGCTAGTATCTTAGAAATATTTAATGATGTAGTTATTAAAACTATTAAAGGTGAAATAATTGATGTAGCATTGCCTTTTTTAGGCAAATATGATTTAAAAAATATTGCAGAAGAAGATATTTTAAATATCTATCATTTAAAAACTAGTTATTATACTATTATTGGTCCATTTGCTTTAGGATATGCTCTAGGTGGCAAAAAAATAGATAATAAACTATTTAGTATCTTAGATAAAATTGGTGTATCTTTTCAAATAAAAGATGACATTTTAGGCATTTTTTCAACACTCACTAAATTGGGTAAATCAACTACATCAGATATATCTGAATTTAAACAAACTATTTTATATTCGCATATTATAAATACCCCATATAAAAATGAATTTTTAAAAATTTATGGTAATAAATATATTTCTGAAAGTGATGATGCTAAAATAAAAAATTTACTTATTAAAAGTGGGAGTTTAGAATATGCTAATTCTTGTTTAGAAGATTTATATAGTGATACTTTAGTAGAGATAGATGAACTTGAAATAGAAGAATCATTTAAAGATTTATTAAAAGGTTTATTAATGTATTTAAATGAAAGGGAAAAATAATGAAAAAGAGAAAGAAAAAAGATAATAAATTAACTTATATTTTAATTGCTATAGTAATATTTTTAGCTGGTTTTATTCTAGGTTTAGTTTTAGAAAGAAATGTATTTCATAAAGAAGTAAAAGAAGATGATAATAAAATTGTTATCAGTGAACCAATAGTAAAAGAATATATGTCTTTTGTAAATAATAAAGTATATTTATATAATATAAATGAAGTTAAATTTAAAGATAATACGACTTTAAAAGATTTTATTAGTAATTATAAAGATATTGATAATTTATTTAATGATTTAGATAAACATTTAGAAAAAGTTAAAAAATTATATGATGGTGGAACAACTATTTATGAAGTAAAAGAAGATGATGATTTATTTAATGATAAATTAACCATTATTAGATGTAATACAGAAGCAGGTAATAGAGATATTTATTTTGCCCAAAGTATTAATACAACAGAAGCATTTAAAGCGGGTGCTTGTGGTAAAAATTATCAAAGTAGTGCATCTTTTACAAAAGATTATACAATAGAGAAAATTAAAGTATTAGAAGAAGATAAAGATACTGAAAAATTTACTTTGGAGATAACGATAAGTGATGGTAAAAACAAAACCACTATAGAAAGAATAGTAGATAAGCAAAGTAAAGAAATATTAAAAGAAGGTAAAAAATATACATTCCATTTTGAAAATAAATATAAAGAATTAATAACCGATGATATTGAATACATCTTTAGTAATTTTACTTTAAAAGGTGTAGTACCTTACGGAAAGTAGTAATACTTTCTTTTTTATAAGCTATAAAATAATTTTAATTCGCACTTGACTCTCGGGGGGGTATATTATAATAATCTTATAATAGAAGAAGGTTATTATAGATGAAGAGAATAATAAAGAATAATTATAAAATAATAATTGGCATAGTAATTGGAATGATAATATCAATAACAAGTGTCTATGCTATTGAGGCATATATAGAAAGTAATAAAGTATCATATGATAATAAATATACAGATAAAGATAATGTACAAGAATCAATAGATGAGTTATATGAGCGAAGTGGAATACATAAAGAAAAATGGATAGATCCAATACTTAATGGAGCAGATCCTGTATTAAAGACACCATTAATACCAGTAGAGATAAAACCCAATGGAGATGTATATTATGCAAATGAAAATAGTGAATGGTATAATTATAGTGAAAAAAGATGGGCAAATGCAGTTATATTAACAGATACAGCTAGTAAATATTCAGTTGGTCAACATATTCTTGAAAAAGATATTAAAGGCTATTTTGTCTGGATACCAAGATATCAATACAAAATATGGAATCTCGGAAAATATAGTGAAGCAATATCAAATATTACAAATACACAAGAAACAGCTCAAACTGAAAATGCATTATGGAAAGTAACTGGAAATAATACCAGAATAATAGATATTAAGTTTGGTAATATAAGTGCAATACCAAAGATGAATGAAAATGATGCTAAATTAAATGAGTATTATACTCATCCAGCTTTTACTTTAGGAGAAAAAGATTTAAACGGAATATGGGTAGGAAAGTTTGAGACTGGTGGCACTAGTTCAGATACAATGGTAATAAAACCAAATGTATCATCTTGGCGAAATCAAACTGTAAAAATCTTTTTCGATGCTGGAAAAAATTTTTCTGCTAATTTAGATAGTCATCTGATGAAAAATACGGAATGGGGAGCTGTAGTATATTTATCACATTCTGAGTATGGTATAGGTAATGAGATAAATATTAATAATACAAGTGATTATATGACGGGTTATAGTGCAGCACCAAATACAGATCAAAGTACAATTCCAAGTGATACAGCATTAAGTAGTGATGAAACAAAAACTCAATCATGGAATACTCCGGTTGGATACCTTGCAAATACAGCAGGAAATATTACAGGTATTTATGATATGAATGGTGGAGCATGGGAATACATGGCTGCATGCATAGATGGATTTCCTGTAGCAAGTGGTTTTGATGTAGATACATTATCTAGTGAAATGGATAAGGGGTATATAGATAAATATGATAAAAGTAGTTCTATAACAACTTATAATAATAGAATATTAGGAGATGCAACCGGAGAAATGGGACCTTTCTATTTATATTATGAAACTAATGGAAAATCTTATAGGCATAGTAGTTGGTATGGTGATCATGCCCATTTCGTTGATCCAACGAATCCTTGGTTTGGCCGCGGTGGTCAGTGGAATGGTGGTGTACTTTCTGGTCAATTTTTCTTTAATAGACATAATGGAAATGTATATGAAGACAATGGATTTAGGGTTGTTCTTTCTCCACGTTAATTTTTCTTAAGCAAAATATATTTTGTGAAAAATTAATGAAATTAGCACTCAAACCTTGCAATTGCTAAAATTTGTGCTATAATTATAAATGTAAAAGACATAAATGAGTCTTTTATGGGTATTATAATTATATAGTGCTAACCCTTTTGGGCGAACGACGCAAACTGAAAGGAAGATTGATAATATGATGTTAATACCAAGAAGAAATTCATTTGATTTATGGGATGAGGTGTTTAATGATCCATTCTTTAGTAATCACGAATCAAAAGTAATGAGAACTGATATTAAAGAAAATAAAGATAATTATGACATCTTAATTGATTTACCAGGTTATGAAAAAGAAGACATCAAAGTTGATGTTGAAGATGGTTACTTAAATGTATCTGCTTCAATGAATTCTCATCATGAAGAAAAAGAAGATGGTAAATTTGTAAGAAGAGAAAGATACTTTGGTGAATGTTCTCGTAGTTTCTATGTTGGCGATGAATTACAAGCAGAAGATATTAAAGCATCATTTAAAAATGGTACTTTAAAACTTGAAGTTCCAAAATTAGAAGAAACTAAGAAAATACCGGAAAAGAAATACATTGATATTGATTAAAAGTTGATTTGTTCAACTTTTTTTCATTTATAAAGTATTTTTTGATTTAATAAATTCTCTTAAAATTTTAGTTAGGGCTCTTTTTTCAATTCTTGATACATAACTTCTAGATATACCTAAAGAGTCCGCTATTTCTTTTTGGGTTAAATCTTTTTCATTATTAAGCCCATATCTTTTAATAATGATTTCTTTTTCTCTTTTATTAAGTTTTTTCATATATTTATTTAATAAATTAATATTATCTTTAATTTGAATAGTATCTAGAATATCTTCACTTTTATCTTCTAACATATCAACTAAATTAATTTCATTACCTTCTTTATCATAACCAATGGAGTCATTTTATGTTTATTAAATATTTAAAAAATATAATGAGATGAAAGGTTAATATAGGCAAATTCAAAAACTCAATTACATATTTGGTATAAATTTTAACCAAGAAAAAACTAAATAGATACTAGTTAATAACGTTATAGACCATTTGACAAACTTTAAAAGTGTAAAAGCATAAGTGTTTTATAAGTATTTTACACTTTTTCTTTGTATTTTTGTTATTAGATATATAAATTCGCAAAAGTATGCTACAATTATGATGAATGGAGGGATTTATTATGTATCAACCTACATATGAACAAAAGAAAGAAAAATTTATAAGTGTTTTAAATAATCACTTTGGTTTACACGATGTTTTTCCAGAAGTTGCTAATATATTGGATGAAGACTTTAGAAAGATTATTGAGTTATATGAAAAAAAGGCTTCAGTTGGAGGAAAAGACCCTTGGCATTATTTATATTTTGAGGAATTGATAATAATGCAACAAGCACTTTATGAAGTGATAAAAAATAATTATAGATATAGTGATATAACTGTAAAAGTTGAAAAGCTATTTGAGCAAGAATTAGATAGAAGACTTCAAAGGCCAGTTCTTTCTTATGGCGAAGAAGCAGATAAAACATATAGAGCTTCTTATGCAGAAATGCCAGAATATGCTATGACTTTGGCAGGTATGTGTACAGAAAATATGGTTCCTGATAAAAGGACTTTTGAAGAAAAGAGAAGCGCAATAGATAAATATCAACAAATAAGGGAAGATTTTATTAAAGCCGGAAAGAAAATGCCTATGTCATATGAGATGACACTTGAATATGCTCAAGGAAATATATTAAGAAGTCATGTTGGTGGAACGCCTCCAGAACCACCTATTGGACCAGAGTGGGGTGCAGAGAATATTAGAGAAGCAAATTCACGTAACTTACGTGAAATGCAAGAAAGAAAAGTAGAAACGCCAGTTCATACTGAAACTGAAAAAAGAAATGCTGAAATTGAACAACAAAAAATTGATGCTGAAAGACAACAAAGAGAAATTGAATTATTAACGCTTCAACAAGAAATAAATAAAATTGAAAACGAAAAAATTGAAATTGAAAAAAGAATTAGAAAAATTTCTAGTGAGGCTTTAGGTTCTTACTTCACAAAACAAGTTTCTGAAAAGTACCCAACAGAGTATCAAACTTTTAAGCAACAAGAAGAACAAGTAAGAAACCATAGAAGTAGTTATGCCCAAATAACTGATTTAAAAGCAAAATTCGATGAGGTTTCTCAAGACCTTCAATTCTATAAAGGTGTATTGCCAGGTTATGAGAGTTTCTACCAAAGATTTGAGCAAATAAAAACTGAAAAAAAACAAGCGCAAGTGAGTGAAAAAGAGCAAAAAAGAATATATAATCTAATTCATAAAGCAGAAAATGAAAGATTAAAAAGAAGTAGAAGTTTATATACTGCTTGGGATTTAGGAAATAAAACAATACCTCAAGAATATCAAGGTATGACTTATGAGCAAGTTGAAGCGTTATTAAATCAAAAAGAGGCAGAAGAAAAAGCAAGACAAGATGCAAAAGTAACAAGAGATGAGTTAATTGGAAAAGCAATAAGAAAAGATTTGAACGTTCCAGAAAATTACCATTTGAGCCAAATTCAGATACAAAATTTAAGCCAACAATTTGCCGGTTATAGCAATGACAAGTTAATAGAATTCATTTCTGGAGTAAAGAAACAAGAAACTGTTCCAGAGATTAAACAAGAAACTTCTACTCTATCATATAGCGATTTTGAAAAAAATTTAATTAGTTTTATAGAGAAAAAGAATTCTAATCTAGGAAAGGTTTTAGAAATTATAAGTGTTACTGGCTACCCAGACTCAACTTATGAAGTTAGATTTGAAGATGGAATTATTCATCAAATTACAATTACTCAAGAAGAAGAAAATTTAATAGAAAATCAAGTTCAACCTACACCAGAAGTTAAAGCTGAACAACAGACAACTACACCTAACGAACAAACACAACAAAGAGATAAATTGATTAGTGATATACTTGGTGCAATGTTAAAAGCTGGTGAGTTCCATAATTCTGGTTTAGATATAAGTCAAAAAATGAGTGATATGGAATATGCTAAAAGCAAATTACAGACAAAATCTTTAGAAGAACTAGAAAATATATTGTCAGTATATACACCACAACAAGAAGAAACAATGTCTAGTGGCGGAATTAAAAGATAATTAAGTATATAGCAATTGCTATATATTTTTTTTCATTATAAAGTATTTTTTGATTTAATAAATTCTCTTAAGATTTTAGTAAGAGCTCTTTTTTCAATACGAGAAACATAACTTCTTGATATACCTAAAGAGTCCGCTATTTCTTTTTGGGTTAAATCTTTTTCATTATTTAGACCATATCTTTTAATAATAATTTCTTTTTCTCTTTTATTAAGTTTTTTCATATATTTATTTAAAAGATTAATATTATCTTTAATTTGAATCGTATCTAGAATATCTTCACTTTTATCTTCCAACATATCAACTAAATTAATTTCATTACCTTCTTTATCATAACCAATGGAATCATTTAAAGATACCGTAAATTGATTTTTTTTATTGCTGCGATAGTACATTAAAATTTCATTTTGTATACAACGAGCAGCATAAGTGGTTATTTTCACCTTTGGCGTTTTTTTATAAGTATCAACACCTTTAATTAAACCAATGGTTCCAATCGAAATTAAATCGTCCGTTTCGGTACTTTTACTATCGAATTTTTTAACAATATGGGCTACTAATCTTAAATTATGTTCAATTAAAATATTACGAGCGTTTTTATCACCTTTAAGCATTAAATCAACATATTTGTCTTCTTCTTCTGAAGATAGTGGTGGTGGAAAGACATTATTGCCATAAGAACCAGTGAAGAAAATCATACTTTTAACAATATTAATTAAATTTAAAAACATATTTACACCCTAGTAAAATATATGTAAACAAGGTGTATAAATTGTTTAAAAATATCGTAAAATATTTTATGATATATATAGAGAGAGATAAAAGGAGTGAATTTTAATGGCATTAGATAGTTATAAAATTAGAGAAAACAAAAAAATTAATGAAGAAGAATCACTAGATTTTGCAACTTTAGATGAAAGAATGGCTAAAACAAAAAAAATGATTGATTCATTACCCCAATTAGATGAACAACCAACAAGACAAGGTGATATTGATCAACAATGGGTTAAAGTGCATGAATCTGATGAATTTAGACATTTTTTGCATCGCGATGAATCACCAGTAAAAGAAGAAGAAGAAGAGATAGTGATACCAAAAGAAGAGCCTCTAATGCAACATGATGAATCACCGGTAACTCCTATAAAAGAAGAATCTGTTGGACCAGTTTCACCTGAAAGTGCGCCATCTGTTCAACCGGTTGTAGAAGAGCCATTAATATCTGAGCCAACTGTTTCTAAAGAAATTGGAGAAAATCCTGAAATTGTTAATTTAAAAGGAAAAATAATTAGAAAAATAGCATTTTTAGATAAACAAATAGCTAATATATATAAATCACCATTATTATTAGCGGATATTCAATCTATATGTGGTGATTTAGCTAATAATTTGGAATTGGAAAATAAATCATTAGAAGAACTTCAAAAAATTGATAAAGAAATAGATGGTATATATCATCGTTTTGCCTTATTACAACAAAGAGCAGAAGAACTTAAAGCTAAAGAAGAATTTAAAATAAATCAACAATTAAAGTGGCAAAGATTATTAGATGATTATCAAGCTAAATTGAGAAATCAATATGGAAAATATTGGTTTGGTACAATGAGTAAAGAAGAAAGAGAACATTATGTTCAATTATATAGTAATGCTCATAACGTATCTAGAGAATCAGTTGAAAAAAGTATTGAAGATTCAATTAATAAAGCCTATGAAGAAGTAAGAGCAGAAAGAAATGCAAAAAGACAAAGTAATCAAGCAGAAGAATTTAAAGGTTATTATGCCGAAATGATAAAGTATAATATTAGACAAGGGGTTGATATGCTAAAGGAAGTTTATGCCCATATTCAAGAAGCTACTCCTGAACAAATTCAAGAATTTAATTATCTTTATAATGCTTTATCTACTTTAAGTAAAGAAAGACCTAAAAATGATTTAGAAGATCAAAAGAAACTTAGTGATTCACGTGATTTATATGATAGAATAGAACAATTAAAATCCAGTCTTTCATTAAATAATATTGCTAGATAAAAAAATTACTTAACAAAAACTAATGCAAATGTTGGCTTTTTCATATATAATATATTTAGGTGGTAGTACATGAAAAAAGTAGTTTTAGTAGATGGTAATAACTTGTTATTCCGTTCTTATTATGCAACTGCCTATACAGGTAGTATAATGCGTAATAGTAAAGGGTTTCCAACCAATGCTTTATATGGTTTTACCGGTATGATTAATAAAATAATTGCGGAAGAAAATCCGGAATATATGGTTGTAGCATTTGATATAGGAAAAAATTTTCGTAAAGAAAAATACGATTTCTATAAAGAAGGAAGAAGTGAAACGCCAGACGATTTAAAACTACAAATGCCTTTAGCTAGAGAAATACTTAAAGGAATGGGGATAGCTTATCTTGAACTTGCCCCATATGAAGCAGATGATATTATTGGGACAGTTGCTAAATATGCTGAAAGTGATCCAGAGTATTACACTTTAATTGTTTCATCTGATAAAGATTTACTCCAATTAATTAGTTTTGAAACAGAAATAAAATTATTAAAACAAACTGGCTTTATTCGTTATAATGAAGAATCTTTTAAAGTTGATTATGGAATTGAACCAATTAAAATAATTGATTTAAAAGCATTAATGGGTGATTCATCTGATAATATTCCGGGTGTTAAAGGAATTGGGGAAAAAACAGCTTTAAAATTATTACAAGAATATAAATCTTTAGATGGTATTTATGAAAATATAGATAATATTAAAGGAAAATTACAAGAAAAATTATTACAAGATAAAGATAATGCTTATATGAGTTATGAACTTGCTACTATCTATAGAGATGTTCCTATAGATGTTAATTTTGCAGATTTTAAATATACAGGAAAAGTAGGAGAAAATTTAAAAAAGATATATGAAGAATTAGAATTTTTCTCTTTACTTAAAAATATTCCTGAAGTAAAAAAAGAAGTTAAAGAAAATAAATATATAACTGTTAAAGATTTAAATGAAGTAGAGTTAGATCAAAATGTTGCTTTTTATTTAGAAGTAAGTGATATAAATTATCATTTTGGGGAAATTTTAGGCTTAAGTATAACTGATAAAAATAATACTTATTATATTTCTAAAAATTTAGTTCAAGATGCTTTTAAATTAATGCAAGATAAAAATATAATTACATATGATCTAAAAAAAGCTTTAGTAGTATCAAAAGAAAACATTAAATGTGATTTTGATCTGATGATAGCATCTTACTTAGTTGATTATCCCGCTAGTGATGATATAACTAAATTAATGCGCATCTTTAATGAAGAGTGTTTAACATATGAAGAACTAAAAAAAGATAATTTTGCTAATTTAGAAAATGTTATTACTTTAAAAAGTAAATTTATTTATGAATATAGTCAAAAAATAAAAGATGAAATGATAAAGAGTGGACAAGAAAAAATATTTAAAGAAATAGAAATGCCTTTAACTTATGTTTTAGCGGATATGGAAATAACAGGTTTTAAGTTTGAACAAAGTGCTCTAGAAGATATGAAAAAGGAAGTAGCTGAAAAAATAGATACAGTAACAAAAGAAATTTTAGAGTTAAGTGGGGAAGATTTTAATGTGGCTAGTCCAAAACAACTAGGTATTGTCCTTTTTGAACATATGGGTATTGGTAAAAGCAAAAAAATAAATCGGGGTTATAAAACAGATATTAAAACTTTACAAAAATATGTTGATAAACATCCAATTATTCCGAAAGTTTTAGAATACAGAAGTCTTGCTAAACTGCAAAATACTTATCTTGATGGTTTAAATGATTTTGTTTTAAATGATGGTAAAATTCATACTATTTTTAATCAAACTTTAACTAGAACAGGAAGACTTTCTTCAATGGATCCAAATTTACAAAATATTCCAACTAGGGAAGAATACGGGAAACAAATTCGTTTAGCGTTTGTCCCAAGTAATGATTTAATATTAAGTGCCGATTATTCCCAAATAGAGTTACGCATTTTAGCCCATATATCTGAATGCCAAGAACTAATTGATGCTTTTGTTAATGATGAAGATATTCATACTAAAGTAGCAGCGGATATTCATGGTATACCCGAAAGTGAAGTAACTAAGCATATGCGGAGTATGGCCAAAGCTGTTATCTTTGGGATAGTTTATGGTATATCTGGTTTTGGTTTAGGCGAAAATCTTCATATTTCAAGAAGCGATGCCAATAAATTTATTGAAAAATATTATGAACTTTATCCTGGTGTTAAAAATTATATGACTAATATCGTTAAAGAAGCTTATGAAACAGGTCAAGTTAAGACAATGTTTGGCCGTATCAGAAAAATAGATGAACTTAAAGATAGCAAATATGTAGTTCGGACGATGGGTGAAAGAATGGCACTTAATACGCCAATTCAAGGAACATCTGCGGATATTATGAAAATGGCTATGATTGAAGTCTATAAAAAACTAAAAGAAAATAATTTAAAGAGTAAAATGATTTTACAAGTTCATGATGAAATTATTATTGATGCTGTTAATGAAGAAGTGCCAAAATTAAAAGAATTAGTTAAAGATACCATGGAAAATGTTGTTAAATTAAGTGTCCCTTTAAAAATAGAAATAAATACCGGTATTAATTGGTATGATGCAAAATAGGTTATATTATTTAACCTTTTTTTGTGTTACAATAAAATTGAAGGTGATAATATGCCAGAGATAGCAGAAGTAGAAACAGTTAGAAATGTTTTAAAACAAAGAATATTAAATAAAAAAATTAAAGATGTCAAAATTATATATGGCAAAATAATTGAAAATGATTTAGATGAATTTAAAAAGATTTTAATTGGTAATGAATTTAAAGACATCTTAAGAAAAGGTAAATGGTTAATCTTTGAACTTAAAGATCATTATTTACTTTCGCATTTAAGAATGGAAGGAAAATATTTTATCAAAAATAGTGATGAAGAAATAGCTAAACATGAACATATCATTATTAGTTTTAATGATAATACTGATTTAAGATATCATGATACTAGAAAATTTGGTCGAATGAAAATAGTAGATAAAGATAAATTATGGGAAACACCTGAAATAAAAAAACAAGGAAAAGAACCAATTGATGAGACCCTAACTAGTGATTATTTATTAGAGAAATTTAAAGGCAAAAGAATGCCAATGAAAACTACTTTACTTGATCAAGAAATAATAAGTGGTTTAGGTAATATTTATGTTGATGAAGTTTTATTTGCATCTCATATTCATCCTTTAAGGGAAGCTAATACTATTACTAAAGATGAATGTGAAAAAATAATTACATCAGGTAAAGAAATAATAAAAAATGCGATTAAACATGGTGGTACTACAATTAAAAGTTATACATCATCTTTAGGAGTAACTGGTAATTATCAAAATTATTTAAAGGTGCATAAAAGAGAAGGTAAGGAATGTCCTATATGTGGTAGCACAATCAAAAGAATTAAAGTTGGTGGCAGAAGCACTTACTTTTGTGAACATTGTCAAAAATAGAGAAGTGTTATGAAAAGAATTATTAAAAATATTTTAAAAACTTTAGAGAATAATGGGTATGAAGCTTATCTAGTTGGTGGTTTTATTCGGGATAAAATATTACATATTAAATCTTATGATATTGATATTTGCACTAATGCTAAACCAGAAGATTTAGAAAAGTTAGTTAATATTAAAGTAAATGATTATGGCTCACTTTCTTTTAAATTAAATAAATATAGTATTGATATAACTACTTTTAGAAAAGAATTAAAATATGAAAAGAGAAAGCCCACTAAAATAGAGTATGTTGATACTTTAGAAGAAGATGTTAAAAGAAGAGATTTTACGATTAATGCTATTTGTATGAATAGTGATGGTAAAATTATAGATTTAGTAAATGGCTTAAATGATATTCATAATAAAACTATTAGAATGATTGGTAATATCTCTTCTAAATTAAAAGAAGATCCCTTAAGAATGCTTCGAGCAATTAGACTTGCAACTATCCTGGATTTTAAAATCGAAGATAAATTATTAAAGTCTATCAAAGATAATAACAAATTAGTATTAACATTATCACCATTTAGAAAAAGATGCGAATTAGATAAAATATTAAGTAGTAAAAACTTTAAGAAAGGTTTAGAGTTATTAAAAGATACTGGTATCTTAGAATTACTTAATATTTCTTATGATAATATTAAATACACTAAAAATATTTTAGGTATGTATGCCCAACTTAATATTGGTTGTGATTTAGAATTTACAAAGGAAGAAAAAAGAAATATAATAAATATTAATGAAAAAAATAACAAGAGAGGAAGTTAGATTATGAGTAATAACAAAAAGTTTGTCATTGAAGCATCATTTATCAAAGAAGCTTATAATCTTAAACTAGATTTAGGAGAATTTTTGTTATTACTTTATTTTGAAAATGCTGATGATTTAACTTTTGATGTTGATGTTATTTCAAAAAAATTAAAAATACCAAAAGAAAATATTTTGGAAGCTTTTAATAGTTTATTAAGTAAAAAAATTATTAATTTAGAAAGTGTTAAAAATGAAGCTGGTAAAAGATATGATAAAGTATCTTTAGATGGTTTTTATAAACAAGTAGAAGTTGATAATAAGAAAGATGAAAAAGAAAATACAAAAAATGATATTTTTACTAAATTTGAAACAGAATTTAGAAGGCCTTTAACAGGGATGGAATTTGAACTTATTAAAGCTTGGATTGAAAAATTATATAGTGAAGAGTTAATTTTAAAAGCTTTAGAAGAAGCGGTTTATAATGGGGCAACTAGTATTAGATATATTGATACTATTTTATATGAATGGCACAAAAAAGGTTTCAAGACTAGAGAAGATGTTGATAACTATTATAAAAATAGATATGAAAATAAAAAATTAGAAGAAACTAATCTTTTAGAATGGAATTGGCTTGATGATGATAAGTAGTAAAGAAGTAATGGATGGATTAGATAAGTTAATTCCGAATCCTAGATGTGAACTTGAATATACAAAAGATTATGAACTTTTAATTGCCACAGTCTTATCAGCCCAAACAACCGATAAAAGAGTTAATATGGTAACAAAAGAATTGTTTAAATATTCTTTGGAAGAATTATCTAATTTAGATCTAAAAACAATTGAAGATATTATAAGACCAATTGGTACCTATACTAGAAAAGCTATTTATGTAAAAGAAATAGCAAATAGATTATTAACTGATGAAAAAGGTATTGTTCCAAATAATAGAGAATATTTAGAAACTCTTCCTGGAGTAGGTAGAAAAGTTGCTAATGTAGTACTTTCTAATCTTTTTAATGAACCTTGTATTGCGGTTGATACTCATGTTAATCGTGTTGCAAAGAGATTAGGATTTGCTGAAGAAAAAGATGATGTTTTAGTAGTAGAAAAGAAATTAATGAAAGTATTTCCAAAGAATAAATGGAGTAGACTTCATCATCAGTTAGTATTATTTGGTAGATACACTTGTAAAAGTAAAAATCCCGAATGTAATAATTGCCCATTTAACACTAAGTGTCAATATAAAACTCAAAAAATATTGTAATTTGTTTAACTTTAGTATTAAAATATAATTGTGGTGTTAAAAATGGATAATAAGTTAGGCAATATTATCAGTGAGCTTAGAAATAAAAAGAATTTAACTCAAAAAGAGCTAGCAGATAAATTAGGTATAAGTGATAAAGCAGTATCAAGATGGGAAACTGGCAAAAGTTTTCCAGATTTAGACATGCTATTTCGTATTAGTAAATTCTTTAATGTATCTTTTGAAAATTTATTAACAGCTAGAATGGTTGATGATGGCACTGATGATGAATTAATGCAAGATATTATTAAAGAATTTAATGATATGAATAAGAAACATTCGAAAAGAATTAAAATAATATTAATTATATTAGCTTTAGTTAGTATTATATTTACAGCAGTAATAATTTTTACAAATACTTATAATAGATTTAAAGTGTATCAAGTGGGAATTGAAAGTGATGATTTTGATGGTATAAATGGTATTTATGTTGAAACAAATATTAAAGATACTTTAACAATAAATACATTGGGTATGAGAAATGTCAAAATAAAAGATAATGATACTATTTCAGTAGATTTATACTATAAAGAAAATGATAAAGAATATATTATTCAAAACTATTCTAGTTTAGATAATATTGTTTTTACCAATTTTCAAAGTTATATCAAAATTGATGACTTGAGTAAATACATAGATAATTTATATATAAGAATAACTATAATAGATGACAAAAATAATATAACTAAATACAATGGTAAATTAGAATTTACTTTAGATTTTTCTAATAATAAAATTTTTCTTGAAGATGATGATGAACCATTAATTGATTCGTATGAAAGCTTAAGTGTTGATGAAATTAAGAAAATACTTCTTAATAATAATTTTAAAATTTTAACAAAAAATATACTAATTAAAGAATCAAAAAATTATTCTATAAATTTTTTAATTGATTCAAATACAATAAATTATACATTTGAAAATAATGGTTTAAATTATTTGTATAGTCTTAATTTAAATAGATTAATATTAAATGTTTTAATATGTGATGAAAATAATACAGAAATTGAAAATTATCAATATAATGTTAAAAAGAAGAAAATAATAAAATGTACCAGTGGTAGTTGCAATAATTACGAAGAAGCAATGGCCATATTAAATAAAAACGTTTTGAATCTATTAAAAAAATAATATTCTCATTTTTTGAGAATTGCTATTCTCGTTAAAATAGGTTGCTAATTTTCGACAAAATATTTTAAAATGAAGTCGGAAAGGAGATAAAAGGGTTTGAAGAATGTGAAGTATATATTACTAGCATTTGTTGGTTTACTTACTATATTACCTATTAAAACTTTTGCTGAATCTATTATTAATAATAATGGTATTGAAATATCTGAAGAAGAATATAATAATTTTCTTAAAGCATATACACCAGAATATATTATGGTAATGGACGAAGAAAAATATGAAAAATTAAAAAGTTTAGATTATAGTAATGTAGAAATAAAAGAAACTTATGTTGAGAGTATTTATAATCCTAATCTTGGCATAACTACTGAAAGAGAAATGACAGAGGAAGAATATGAAAATTATAATCCTATTATGCCTATTTTGGACAGTAAAGGTGCTTATGGTGAGACATCTGCCAAAAAAATATCAATGGCTATATTAGGTGGTTCAACTTATAATCATATTACTTTAACTGCAACTTGGAAAGGGATACCTGCAACTAGATCATTTGATGTTATTGGAATTCGTGGTTATGGTGTAACATTCAGAAATGGTTCTCAAAATGGTGAACAAGTATATAAATTAAATGGCGAAATAAAAGCTGTTGATTATGTATGGAATGGTACAAACATCCAAAGACATGATAATGGATTTGGCATTTCAATGAATATTGTAAATGATAGTATTACCGCATTACAATTAACTGTTGATTGTGATGTTACACCAACTATAAGTGCCCCATCATTATATGGATCTTACCAACATGCAGTAAAAAGTGTATCTTTAGCTGATTCTCAAAACTATACTTTAGGTATAAGTGGCTTAGGCAGAGTATTTGTATATCCTTATAGCATTTCGCAAAAATATGATGGAATGACTGGATTACAAATACAATATTAGTAAAAGATATTTATATACATTATGTTTATTAGGCGCTTTTTATTAACCTTTTGGCAAGATATTATTTTGATTCTTTGAATATCTTGCGTTGAAACTTAGGCGTAAAGAATCGAAAATATTTTTATATTGTGGCTTATCATTTGCAAGAAAATGGTAGCCGTGGGACCGTTATGGGCACAATTATAGGCGATTGTGCCCATTTCTTGCATAAGTTAAAATATTTCACATATCATTAAGTAGAAAAAGGAGAGAAGTTATGGAAAAAGAAAGTATAATATCTTCTATTGCTACAAGAGGAAATGGGGAAATATATTTAGGAGTAGTCGGTGCTGTTCGTACTGGTAAATCGACATTTATTAAAAGATTTATTGAAAATTTAGTTGTTCCTAATATAACTGATGACTTTGATAAAAAGAAATGTTTAGATGAAATACCACAAAGTGCGGAAGGTAAAACAATTATGACAACTGAACCTAAATTTGTACCAAGTAATGGGGCTACAATTAAGGTTGATAATTTTGAAACTAATATTAAGTTAGTAGATTGTGTTGGCTATGTTATACCTGAAGCTAATGGGTATGAAGATGAAGATGGTAACCCGAGAATGGTAAAAACACCATGGTTTCCTGATGCCATACCTTTTGTTGAAGCTGCCGAAGTAGGTACCCAAAAAGTTATTAAAGACCATTCTACTATTGGAATCGTAGTTACATCTGATGGATCTTTTGGTGAAATCAAAAGAGAAAATTATGTCGAAGCCGAAGAAAAAATAGTTGGAGAATTAAAAGAAATAGGTAAACCATTTATAGTTGTTTTAAATACCGTTCATCCAACTAACTCAGATACTGTCGAATTATCTCGTTCTTTAAGTGATAATTATGATGTCCCAGTTATGCCAATTAATGTTGAATCAATGAATGAAAAAGAAATCATGAGTATTTTAAAAGAAGCATTATATGAATTCCCAGTATTAGATATTGAAGTAAGTATCCCTGAATGGGTTCATGTTTTATCTAATACAGACGAAATCAAAATGCATTATTTAGAAAAAATTAGAGAAAGCGTTATAAGTGTTAATAAAGTAAAAGATGTTGATTATATTTTAAGTCATTTTGAAGATAGTCCTTATATTTCTAAAGCTTATATTAGTGAACTTGATGCTGCCACTGGGGTAGTTACGATAAATCTAGAAAGTCCAAATGAGTTATATGATGAAACATTAAAATCTCTAATGGGTGAAACTGCTACTACTAAAGCCGGATTACTTAAGATATTTGCCAGCTACAAAGATGGCAAAGAAGAAACTGATTTATTACGCAACGCCCTAAAACAAGCGAAAACTACTGGTTATGGTATTGTTTATCCAACGCTTAAAGATATGAAACTAGAAACACCTGAGATAGTTAAACAAGGAAGTAGATATGGTGTTAAACTAAAAGCTCTTGCTAGTAGCATTCACTTACTTAAAGTAGATGTTGAATCAACTTTTGAACCAATTATCGGTAGTGAAGTCCAAAGTAAGGAACTAATTGATTACTTAATGAAAGATTATGAAACTGATCCAGGAAGCATTTGGAAAAGTGAAATATTTGGTCGTAGTTTAGAAGTAATCGTTCAAGAAGGTATTCAAGCTAAACTTAATATGATGCCAGATAATACGAGATTTAAGTTATCTAATACGGTAACTAAGATCGTAAATAAAGGTTCAAATAACTTAATTGCGATAGTTTTATAGTCAAAAATATGTCAAAAAGAAGTTAAATTTTAAGAAAATTACGATTAAATCGTAATTTTTTGTTGTTTTTTATTGATTTTAAATTAAATATTTGCTACTCTTAATATGTAAGGACAATAGGTCCTAACAAAGATAATGTTTATTTAAATTAGAGGAGGTAAAGAAACATGTCTAAAACAGAATTAGTTGAATTAGTTGCTGCTGAAACTGAATTATCAAAAGCTGCAGCTGCTAGAGCAGTAGATGCTGTATTTAACGCAGTTACTACTGGACTTAAAAAGGAAGGAAAAGTTACTTTAGTTGGCTTTGGTACTTTTAGTGCTAAAAAAAGAGCTGCTAGAGAAGGTATTAACCCTCTAACTAAAGAACCTTTAAAAATTCCTGCAAAGACAGTTGCTTCATTTAAAGCAGGAAGCAAACTAAAAGATGCTTTAAATTAATAAGTAAAATTTAGTAAATTAAAGTTAGCATTTGCTAACTTTTTTGTTTTTTATATAATAGGAAAGTTATAGAATGGAAATAGCAGGCAAAATAAACAAACAAATGTTAGATAAGAAAAAGAA
>CANQQX010000008.1 GCA_947626115.1 uncultured Bacilli bacterium | reverse complement strand
GTATAAAAAATTCCAAGAGTTTCTTGGAGTTTTTTTGTGGTTAGGTTGCGGACATAGTCCGCGGTATGTTATAATAAGTATATAGTAGAAAAGAGACTAGATAGATGAAAAAGAAAATTAATAAGTTATTAAATGAAATTAAAAAACTAAATAAAAAAGAAATAGGTATTATTGTAGCTTTATTACTTATATTTGTAACAATACTTTTTGTACCTAAATTATTAAATAGAATAAATAATCTTCCTGAAGTAAGATTAAGAAATATGCAAAATAAAGGGATGCTTGCTATTATGATACCAGATGATCAAGGAGGATATAAAGCATATACAGGAATAGAAGCTAGTGATACCCATATAGCTCAAGATAAAAATGCATTTCCTAAAGGTTATGCTTTAAATCTTAACAAAAGTTATTGCATAGATCGAGATGGTCAAAAAGTAGATAATGCTATTTCACATGGAAAAGTGGGAGTTAATATTAAAACTAATAAAGAAGTATATTGCACATTATATTATGACTATCCATCTGCTGATTTATTAATTTATAATAATACTGTAAAAAATTTAACAAATTGTAATAATGTTCAATGTGCTTTAGATGAATTATATACTGTAATTCATTAACAATAAGATTTGACAAAAATTATGGTTATGCTATAATATCATTTAATTCCAAAGGGGGATTATTTGATGAATAAAGAAAAGCAAAAGAAAATATTAAAATTTATGAAAAGTAATTTGTTTTGTAATTCTTTTTTAATATTATGTTCTATAATAGGAACAGCTATTAGTTTAAAAGTAGGAGTAAATCCTTTAAATATTTTAGGCTTTCCTATAGCATTTACGATTGGGATCAATGGCTTAATATTTATTCCTATGATTTGTGATAAAAAGTTAGCAGAATTAGAAAACTCTACAGTTAATGAAATTAAAATAGAAGAAATGAATCAAGTTAATGATGTTAAAATAGAAGTTATGAAAAGAACTAATAATAGTAGTGAAGAATTAATTAATATCATTGATAATATTTTATTAGTAAATTCTAGTATAGGAGTAAAATTAGATTTATTACCAGAATGGCAAGAATATTTAGAAAATACTTTTATTGGTGAAAATGGTATTAAATTTGTTCAAGAATTAATTTATTATTTAATGTTACTTAATGCCTTACCATTAGAAAGATTCATTCCTTTAATTAAAGATAGAGAAGACATCTTAGATTTATTAATTCATTTTAGTAATAATGGAGATGAATTAGCCAAAGAATTAAAAAAAGAAGTTAAAGATATGAAAAGAGAGAGAATTATTTAGTTGTTTTTCTCTCTTTCTTTTTAGGATTATTTTTAACATAAGAAACATTGGCTTTATAGTTTTTCTTTTTGTTAGTAGTCTTTGTTGTTTTAACTGATTTCTTTTTACTAGTTGCAGTAGATTTTTTATTTTTACTTGTTTTTGATAATTTGTTATTGCCTTTAATTGGCTTTCTTTTATTATTTTTCTTTTTAGGAATTTGTTTACCATTTTTAACATCGAAATAATTACATATAAATATTGTAATAAATAAGATAAGAACTATTAAATAAATTGAAATAAGTACTATAAAGAATATATCAATACCATCAAAACTTTTACCCATAGTATTCTCCCTTTTCTCAATATCAATGCTATTATAATATAAAATATATGAAAAATACAGAGCAAATATGTCAATATTATGAAAAGAATTGACAATAATTAATCCAAATTGACAAAATGCACCAAATTTTATGATAAAATAATATAAGAAAGTAGGCATAAATATGCAAAAGAAGTATTTAAAGTATATTTGTTTATTTGCTATTTTATTTATGATTAATATAAATGTTAGTTATGCTAATACTTTTAAAGCAGAAATTACAGGTACTGAAGTTGCTCTTAGAAGTGGCCCTGGAACAAATCACGAGAAAAAGAAAACTCTTATTAAAGGGGCTCAATATAAGATGGTTGATACAAAAGTTTATCCTAATGAAAGTGGTTGTGCTGAAGGATGGCGTTTAATATATTATGAAGCAAGTGCTTCGGGTTATGTTTGTAATAAATATGTTAAAGTAATTGAAGAAGTAGTTAATGAGACTCCCACAACTGATTGTGAAAAAGAAATGCAAAAAGCTGGATTTCCGGCATCTTATTGGCCAGGGTTATGTTCGTTAAAGAGTAAATATCCTAATTGGCAATTTAAAGCTCTTTTAACTGGTCTTGATTGGACTAAATCTGTTAATGCGGAAAGTGCTTGTGGTGAAAGTTATATTCAAACAAGTGAATCATCAAATATCGACTATTCTTGTCCAAATATGTATGGTAGTAATAGTACGTGGCATCCCGCATCATCTACCGCAATAGCTTATTATATGGATCCAAGAAATTTCTTTGATGAAAAACAAATATTTCAATTTGAAAATTTAAAATATACTAGTAGTTTATATAGTGTATTTCCTGATGCTATAACTAGTGTAGTTGATGGAGCAAGATTTTATGAAGTAAATGCATCTAAAGGTTTTTCCACTTCTTTAAATGATGCTTGCAAAAAGGCTGATATTAATCCTATTTTTATCTCAGCAAGAATTTTAAATGAACTTGGCTGGGGTAAATCAAGCAATGGTAGTTTACCAACTAATTATAATTTATATTCTGGTACTTATGCTGGCTATGAAGATTATTATAATTTTTATAACTATGGTGTAAGTGATGAATGTGCTAATACTAAGGGAGTAATTGCTTGTGGTTTAGGTTATGCTAAGGATCATAACTGGAAAGGTTTAAGTAATGCTTTATATGGTGGAGCTGATGCAATTGCGAATTCTTATGTCAGAGTAGGTCAATATACTAATTATTTACAAAAATTTAATGTTGTCCCTAATAATGGTAGTAAAGTTTATGGCCATCAATATATGACTAATATTGCTGCTCCTTCATCTGAAGCTAAAACATCTTATAATGCTTATAATAAAGTTGGTAAATTAAATAGTACTATTGAATTTTATATTCCGGTTTATAACAATATGGTTGGTGGCGGTTATAATACGCAAAATGGGGCAGTTAATTCACCAGATAGTACAGACCCATCAAAACTTGCTATAAGTACTATAGTCGTAAGTAGTGGTTTTAAATATTCATCAGGTTATATTTCAGGTATTAAACCATCTTCAAGTGTAAGTAGTGTTAAAAGCGCTCTAGAAAGTATAGCTGGTGCTAATACTGTAACAATAACTAATGCGAATGGTAATGCCGTTAGTGATGGTTTAATTGGAACAGGTTATAAAGTAACTGTTAAAAATGCTAATACCAATGAAACCTTAACTGTAGTAGTTCATGGTGATACATCTGGTGATGGCAAAATCAATGCCTTAGATTTAGCTCAAGTGCAAAAAAATATCTTAGGTACATATAAATTAACTGGAGCTTATAATATGGCTGGTGATACATCAGGTGATGGTAAAATCAATGCTCTAGATTTAGCCCAAGTCCAAAAAAATATTTTAGGTACTTATACAATAGCCCAATAGAAAGGAATAATTTATGAAAAAAATTAAAATTTTATTATTTACTTTAACATCTATATTTTTAATGCCTATATTTGTTCATGCAGCATCAGGAAGTGTTACTATTAGCAGTACTAATCAAGTAGTAACGGGTAACAAAATAACAGTAACTGTTAAAATTAGCAGTAGTGTGCCAATGGTAAGTTGGGAAGCTCAACTAGGTTATGATAGTAACTATCTCCAACTTACTAGTGCAAATACGGAAGCTGGTGGCGTTAAAATGGCAGGATATGCTACAACTTCTGCAGGTACTAAATCAAAAAGTTATACGTTTACTTTTAAAGCCAAAAAGACTGGATCAACTAAACTTTATATGGTAAACTATATGGCTGTTGCTAATGATGACATGAGCGAAATTGATTTAAGTGCTAATTCAAAAACGATTTCGATTATTACCCAAGAACAACTTGAAGCATCTTATTCTAAAGATAATAATTTAAAAAGTTTAGAAGTAGAAGGATATCAAATTACGCCAGAATTTAATAAAGATACCCTAGATTATTCTGTTACTGTTCCAGAAGGAACTAAAATGGTTAATGTTATAGCTACTAAAAATGATGGTAAAGCAACAGTTAGTGGTGATGGTGAAGTGGCCTTAGTTGAAGGTGCAAATAACCTAAAAATTGTCGTAAGAGCGGAAAATGGTAGTGAAAAAACTTATAATTTAGTAGTTAATGTAATTGATGAACATCCAATTAATGTAACTGATGCTGGTACTAATTATACAGTTATAAAAGTAAGAGAAAGTTTTACTTGTCCAGCACTTTATACTGATAGTGAAGTTACCATTGGGGAGTTTACTATTCCTGCTTGTCATAATGATAGAACTAATTATACTTTAGTAGGTCTTAAAGATAAGGAAGGTAATGTAGTTAGTTTTATTTATGATAATGGTAAATATACTAAGTATAAAGAAATAGTAGGTACTAGTTTAAATATTATTGTTTTAAATTATGATGGTGTGTTAGATAAACTAACTAAAGTAAATGTCAAAATAGATGGTCAAAATTATGAAGTATTTAGACTTAATGATGATTCTAAATTCTATGTTGTTTATGGTATGAATGTTGCTACTGGTAAAAAAGATTTTTATACTTATGATACAGTAAATAAAACATTTACTTTATATAATAAAGAATTAACTGATGCTCTTCTTAAACAAAATAATTTATATTTCTATGTAATTATAGTATTTGGAGTTGGTTTATTCTTATCATTAATTTGTATAATCAGTTTAAATGTTAATAGAAAGAAAGCAAAAAAAGCCATTGATGATGTTAATCTAAAAATTGATAAAAAAAGTAAAAAGAAAGAAAAAGAAGAAATAAAAGAAGAAAAAGATGTTAATGAAATAGAAGTAGTTAATGATGATGAAGATGAAGAAGAATACAATATTTTAGAAGAAGACAAGAAAAAGAAAAAACGTAAAAGAAAGTGAAAAAGCTTTCTTTTTTTAACAATTAATTATTGCCTACACTAAAAACAAATAACCTATCTATATTATAATAGGGTGTTTTTATGATTAATTGGTATATTAATACATCAGTATATATTCAAGTATTACTTGCTACTTTAATGACTTGGGGCATAACTACATTAGGGGCTGCTTTAGTTTTTTTCTTTAAAAAGATTAATGGCACTCTTTTAGATGCAATGTTAGGTTTGTCTGCTGGTGTTATGATTTCAGCATCTTTTTGGTCACTTTTAAATCCGGCAATAAATGGTGCAAATTCTTTGGGTATGTGTGATTGGCTTGTTGTATCATTAGGTTTTTTTATTGGTGGTTTATTTTTAATTATCAGTGATATATTTTTTGATAAATATTTATCAAAAAAGAAAAGTAAAAATATTAAAGGGATCAAAAGAACTTTAATGTTAATGTTTTCAATTACCCTTCATAATATACCAGAAGGTCTTGCTATTGGTGTTGCTTTTGGTAGTATTGCATTAGGTACAAAAGAAGCCACTCTTACAGCAGCTGTAATGTTAGCCATTGGGGTAGGTATTCAAAATTTTCCTGAAGGAACTGCCGTAAGTCTTCCATTGAGACGCGAAAATATGAGTAGAACAAAAAGCTTTGTTTATGGTACACTTAGTGGAATAGTTGAGCCAATTGCGGGTTTAATCGGTTGCTTTTTAGTTATCTTTGTCCAAAATATTTTACCATTTTTCTTAAGTTTTGCTGCTGGTGCTATGATTTATGTAGCAGTAAGTGAACTTATTCCTGAAAGCCAAAAAAATGAACACAAAAATTTGATGAGCTTATTTACAATCTTAGGTTTTGTTATTATGATGATGCTTGATGTCGCCTTTAATTAAAATTACCTTTTATATAGTAAAAATTTTGTATAATAAAAGGTCTTATAATTGACAAGAAATAATTTATATTGTAAGATTATTTTAAGGATAGAGGTGGGCTTTGATGAAAGCTTGGAAAAATAAAAAAGGTTTTACTTTAATTGAATTATTAGCAGTAATCGTGGTACTCGCAATTGTAACAGTTCTTGCTACTACTACTTTTTTACCACT
Source organism: uncultured Bacilli bacterium (assembly GCA_947626115.1). Classification (GTDB taxonomy): domain Bacteria; phylum Bacillota_I; class Bacilli_A; order RF39; family UBA660; genus SIG200. Next base: position 38,062 of record CANQQX010000008.1, on the reverse strand, counting down.
TATGAATGTAACTATAAAGACAGCATTTGTAGATGAAGCTAATGCGGCAAGAGATTCTGCAAGTAATATTATGGCTTTAATTTCAAATGGCTTTTTTGAAAGTGGTGAAGCAGGAAAAGATTATCAAAATAGTGAAACTAAAACCTGTATTTCTTTAAAAAGAATGGCAGAAGAAGGTTTATATGTTAAAGACATGGATTTTTTTGAAGGTAGTCCTGCTGAGTATGAAGGAAAAGTTATTATAACAAAAAAGGATAGTGCAAGTAGTAATTATAAATATAAAGTTATAATGCATAATGATAAATACTTTGTTGAAAAAGAAGGCAAAGTAGCTAAAGATGATGAAGCTGTAGAAGAGTATAAAAGTGGCGATAAAGATAGTTCTTATTTTGAATGTAGTGCATCAGATGTAAGTGCTTAGGAGTTTACTATGAATAATCAAAAAGGTTTTACTTTAATTGAATTATTAGCAGTTATTGTAGTACTCGCAATTGTAACAGTTCTTGCTACTAGCTCAATGTTACCTTTAGGTACAGAAACTAGAGAAGCAGCCTTTCGTTTAGAAGCTACTAATGCCGTAAAAAGTGCTAAAACCGCTAAAGAAACATATGATTTAGGAAATCTTAATTTAGATAGTACAGGTACTAAGAGTTGTTATAATAAAGAAACTAAGAAAATGTGTTTTACAATAGAGTCATTAATTGACTTAGGATATTATGATTTAGATGATGATGATAAAGAAACATTTAAAGGACATATCGACATTGATTTAACAAACAGCAAAAAGCCTAAATATACTTTGTATTTTAAGAAAAATGATGAATTTAGATTTGTGGGGTTAAACCATACTAATTATGATAAAAATGGTGACATAGATAATGATGTATGGAATGAATCTTATGAAAGTTGCTCATGTAACTAGGGAAACCTAGTTTTTTCTTGAATTAAAATATCATATTTGAGATAATTATTTTGGAAGTGGTAGTAAAATGATTATCGGTAGTCATGTACATTTTGATAAAGAACAAATTTTAGGCTCTCTAAAAGAGGCTCTTAGTTATGGTGCTAATGCTTTTATGTTATATACTGGAGCCCCCCAAAATACTTTTAGATCAGAAATTAATTTAGATTATTTAAATGAAGCCAAAAAAATAATGGCAGAAAATAATATTAGTATAGATAATGTTATTTGTCATGCTCCATATATAATTAATCTTGCTAATAAAACAAAATTAGATGCTTGGAATTTCTCGATTAGTTTTTTAAAAGCTGAAATTGCAAGATGTGAAACATTAGGTATTAAGTATATTGTTCTTCATCCTGGTAGTAGTGTTGGTCTTCCAGCTGAAATTGGTATTGCCAATATAGTTGAAGCCCTAAACTATATTGTCAAAGATGATGATAAATGTATGATTTTATTAGAAACAATGGCTGGTAAGGGTAGTGAATGTGGAAGGTCTTTAGAAGAAATAAAATCTATTATTGATGGAGTTGAATCATCTAATATTGGGGTATGTCTTGATACTTGTCACTTAAATGATGCTGGTTATGATATGAATAAATTTACCGAATTTTTAGATGAATTTGATAAATTAATTGGGATAGATAAAATAAAATGTATCCATGTTAATGATAGTAAAAATCCAATTAACTCGCATAAAGATCGTCATGAAAATATTGGCTTTGGTACTCTAGGTTTTGCTACAATTTTAAATATTGTTAATAATGAAAAATTAAAAGATGTTCCTAAAATATTAGAAACACCTTATGTATCAATAAAAGATGGGGAAAAAGAATTAGTTTATCCACCTTATAAGTTTGAAATAGAAATGTTAAAAAAGGGCACTTTTAACGAAAATCTACTTAAAGATATTAGAGATTTTTATAAGTAAGAAGAATATCTATTATAATATTCATTCCATACTTTGCTTATTTTGTTAAAATTTTCTTCACTATAATTGTTTTTATATCTTCTTATGTCAAAAACTTTCGGATTTTTTAAAAAGTCACGATAGTTTTTTTTCACAAAATTATAAGTAAATGTTAATTCATCATCAGATAGATTAATATCTTTTGATGTAGCAAAATTTCTAATATCATCCACACTCATATTATTTATATATCGCTCTATTATATTAAACATAATATACCACCTAATATATTTTATGTTAAATTTTAAATTTGAATACTCTTAATAGATATTACCATACTAATAATGGTGGATTTAATGAAGAAGTATGTATTAATTATTATTATATTTACTCTTTTTTTAGGAAGAGTATTTTATTTAAATATTAATGGTCACGATAAATATGTAAATTTATTAAAACAAAAAACTAGTAATTATGTAACTGGTGGTAGTGCGCCAAGAGGTAGAATTATTGATCGTAATGGTAAAGTTTTAGTGGATAATAAAGGTATTAAAACAGTTTTTTATACGAAATTAAAAGGAATTAAAACTGAAGATGAATTAGATATAGCTAAAAGTTTAGCTAATATTTTAAATGTCGAAATAGATGATAATAGTTTAAAAAATTATTATCTTATAACGCATAATAATGGTGATGATTTAATAACAGATGATGAGTATCAATTATTTAAGGAAAGAAAGTTAACTAGTAAAGATTTAAAAAAATTAAAGAGTGAAAGAATAACTGATGATTTATTAAGTAAATTTAGTGAAGAAGAAAAAGAAATAGCTACTATTTATAGTTTAATGAATAAAGGTTATTCTTATGAGAAAAAAGAGATAGCTAGTAATTTAACTAACGAAGAATATAGTATGATTGTTGATAGTAATATTAAAGGTATCACAACAGGTCTTACTTGGGAGAGAATTTACAATTATGGCGATGTGCTTAAAGATATTTTTGGTAAAATTGGTAGTATTCCCGAAGAAAAAAAGGATGAATATTTAAAAAAAGGTTATGAACTTAATGATACAGTAGGACTTTCTTATTTAGAGAGTTATTATGAAGATTATTTAAAAGGTGAAAAAGATTTATATGAAGTAAATAGTGATAATACTTTAAAATTAATTAAAGAAGGTAAAAATGGTAATGATTTAGTATTATCAATTGATATTGATGTCCAAATAAAATTAGAAGAATTATTGAAAGAAAATATTTTGAATGCTAAAAAAAGAGCCAATACTAATTATTTTTCCGAAAGTTATAGTATTGTTGGTAAACCTAAAACAGGTGAGATAATTGCTTTTGCTGGGCAAAAATTAATTGATCTCAAAACTGCTAAATTTGAAAACGCCAGCACTAATTTAATTACTAATTCTTATACAGTAGGATCAGTTGTCAAAATGGCTACCATTAGCACTGGTTATAAATATAATGTTATCGATATAGGAAGTACTGTTAAAGATAGTTGTATTAAATTATATCAAGTACCAATTAAATGTAGTTATAAAAGTTTAGGTAATGTTAATGATTTAACTGCTATTGCGAAAAGTAGTAATTATTATCAATTTAAAATAGCCATTGGTCTTACTAATAATGTCTATAAATATAATATGAAATTAAATACGACACCAGCGGATTTTGAAAAATTTAGAAGTACATTTAGAGAGTATGGTTTAGGTATGCTAACTAAAATTGATTTACCAAATGAAAAACCAGGTATAACTGGTAGCTTAACTTCGGCTGATTTACTACTTAATCTAAGTATTGGCCAATATGATACTTATACACCCGTAGAACTATTTCAATATGTAAGTACTGTTGCCAATATGGGTGAAAAACATAAACCGCAACTAATGAAAGAAATTAAAAATAATGATAGTGTTGTTTTAAAAAATGAATATCCGGTTACTAATAGAGTTAGTTTAGATAATAAATATTTAGCAAGATTAAAAGAAGCAATGCATTTAGCAACGACTTCGGGTACCGCAAGAAACTACATTTTAAGTAAATATAATCCGGCTGGAAAGACTGGTACAAGTGAAACATTTATTGATACCAATAATGATGGAGTAATGGATACTAAAACTACTTCAATTGCCTTTGTTGGTTTTGCACCATATGATAATCCCGAGTATAGTTTAGTTGTAATGGCGCCAAATATTTATGTGGCAAGAGAATATAATTATAGTAAAGTGTATATTACTCGTTATATTTCGCAAGGTATTACTAACTTTCTATTTGAAAATAAGTAAAAGTTTGATATAATAGGGTGGTAATTAAGTGAGGAGGATTTTATATGGCTAAAAATGAAAATCGTAGTTTTGTTAAAATGAAATGTACTGTTTGTGGAACTGAATTACGTCCAACAAGTAAAAACAAGAAAAATAATCCTGAACGTTTAGAAGTTAAAAAATATTGCCCTAAATGTCGTAAAAGTGTTGCAGTAAAAGAAGCAAAATAGTTTAAGAAAGGAGTAAACTCTAATGAATATTAATATAAATGATATTAAAAATGGGATGACTGTCGTTATTGATGGTAATCTATGTTTAATTCAAGAATTCCAACATGTTAAACCTGGTAAAGGCCCAGCATTTGTTAGAATTAAATTAAAAAATTTAAGAACTGGATCAATTGTTGAACAAACATTTAATACTAATATTAAAATAACTAAAGCTCATGTTGATAAGACTAGTGTTCAATATTTATATGCTAGTGGTGATAATCTAATATTTATGAATAATGAAACTTATGAACAAATTGAAGTACCAAAAAAACTTTTAGGAGACGATGTTTCATTTATTAAAGAAGGCATTGATATTTCAATTGATTTTTATGAAGGTGAAATTATTGGTATAACACTTCCAGAAAAAATCGAATATACAGTTACGGAAACAACACCAGCAGTAAAAGGTAATACCGCTACTAATGCGCAAAAAGATGCTACTATTGAAACTGGTAAAGTTATAAAAGTGCCTTTATTTATTAATGAAGGAGAAAAAATATTAGTTACAACTAGTGATGGTAAATATGCAGGAAGAGCTTAATTGCTCTTTTATTTTTGTCTAATTTTTAGAAGTTTTGTCGAATGTGTAGACAAATAAAAAGATCTATATATAATAGATGCTTATGGAAGTTGTGTTATAGACGTCACCAAAAATCTAAAATCTCAGGGGGTTTACTTCAAAAGATGGAGGTGAGGCTGGTGAAAGCAAGAAATCTTGTGAAAGTATTGTTAGTAATTATCTTGACGTTATTGTATATTTTATATACTTTAATTGAAAGAGGCGTCGTCCAAGTAGTAATACAAGGATAACGCCATTATAGAATTTTTCTAGGTGACGTGAAATTCACGCTTCCTATAACTTAAGTATAATCAATTATAAATAAAATATCAATAGAAAATCATCTTCCTTATATTGACAAAATATTTGATTTAAACTATAATTAAATTACTTAGTAGAAAGAATATGTTTAGTAGCCATATTTAGTAGTTATTATTTTATAATAATGTTAATATGTGTGAAAGATGCATTCTTAGCAAAATAAGTTTAAAAGACCTTATCTGCGCTAAGTAAAGACAATTGTTTGATGAGAAAGAAAACTCTAAAGATAAGCGATTCGCACTAAGTACTGATAATATTTAGTTAATGTTTAAAATTATGGAGAGTAATTTTAAACGATGCGATGAGTTATTTAAACTAGAAATAATCATTTTATCAGAGTGATTATTTTTTTGTATTTTTTTGTCGCTAATTTTTTGTGAAAATTTCGTATTTTTTATTGACCAAGAAAATATATTGTAGTATGATTTAGTTAATAGAGAGAGTAGGAAAATATGAAGAGTAGTGAAGAAATATTAAAATACTGTCCTAATTATTATAATATAGTTAATTTTGATTTTGCTGATTCAGATTTAATCAGTGATAAATTAATTAGCATTTATAAAAATTATATATTTGCTATTAATCCGAGTGATATAGAAGAGATAAATCGTATTCAAGAATTAGATCGAGTTCTAAGTAACTATATTAAAGATTATTTATTTAGAAATACTTTGCAAAAAGAAATACTTACGGTAAGAATTAAAAAAGATAATAATATTATTAGAAATATAGTTGATGCTATTATCAAAATATTTACTAATTATGAAGAATATACAACGAGAAAATTATATATCAGTAAATGGATTTAAAGAGTAATTGTTACTCTTTATTTTTTTCTTTTAATTTATTTGAATATTTTAAATATATAAGAAGAGTAACAAATATAATAAAGAAAATAAACAAGATAACTGGATAGTAATAAAAGACAGTTATAATATAACGATAATTATTAGAGATAATATAACAAGATAGATAAATTACTAAACCAATAATACCAAAGAAATAAACTTTATTATATTTATATGGCAAGATATTTTTAACATTAGTAGTTAAAGCTGATAGAGTAATAAACATATCAAAGTACCAAATAAATGTTGAAATATTTTCAATATTTTCTATAAAGTCCATTATTTTGATTTGTTTAAATACAGCATATTCAGGAAAACTATATATTTTAATTAAAGGTTCACCTAAAGTTAATATTATTAGAGTAATAATTAATAAGTTAATAAATGAGGCAAAAATATATTCTTTTAAATCATCTTTAAAAGTATTACCATGAAAATTAATTGTTATTATTTGGGGTATACTAGTAATTGATGCATAGATAAAAGATGATTTTAAAATATTCATAGTTTTAGTAGAAAGTATTGGATATAAATTACTAATATCTACATATTTAAATAAAAGAAAACTATATAAAAATACACTAGCAATACATAAGACAAATAATAAATTACTTAAATTTTCTAAGACTTTTTTATCTTTAAATGCTACATAAATAGCAATAAATAAAAATGGTATAACAATTAATATTTTCGGGGTATAAAGTAAATAAAATGATTTAACAAACATTGGGAGTAATACTAAAATAACTGTTATTAAGTAGATATAGAAGAGTAAGAATATACCTAAATAAAATTTACCTAAAATAGTTTTATTTAAAATATCTCTTATATTATTATTTTTAAAATATTCTTTAATATATTTATAAATAAATAATACCATTATCCCAAGAAGAGTACCTAAAATAATTGATAGCCAGGCATCTTTACCAGTATTTTTAAATATTAGAAAGAAGCCAATGCCAAACATTGATGATCTTGCTATAAAATAAGTTAATTTATTTTTCATTCTTCCACCTCAAAGATAAATCCTTTAGTATTTATTTTTAAATCAACATCTACTTTTATATCGGCATTAAGCCATAAATTATGATTTTCTTTTCTCATTTCTTTATAATAAATATCTGATAATCCTAAAATATCACTTTTTTCTTTTTGTAATATTTTAATAAAATTAGTTATATCTTTAGTAATAACTTCATCAAAATCTTTATTTAATTTTTGGTAAGTTTTTTCATCTTTTAAATTAAAATCAGCATTGTTTTCTAAGATTCTACCTTCTAGTTTTGCATTTATTTTAATCTTATCTTTAGTAACTTCTATATCAGTACTAGAGCCAGTTATAGTTATGTTTACAGTACCTTCTTCATATTCTTTATTAAATCCTAAACTAAAGACATTTGTAGTAAGCAAATTATATAAAGGAGAATTTTTTTTATCTAAGTAACTTTTAAATTTATAACCATTAAATAAACAAAAATCATCTAAAGCTATTTCATCATTATTTAAAGTTATTGAATTTAAAACTATATCATAGTTATTACCAGAAAGTTTAGCTAAGGTATTTTGAAAAGTTTCGGTTATGGCTAAATTATTATTATATTGTTCATTTTCAATTAATTTGGTTATTAAATCACTTACGACAGGATGATTATCACTATTATGGGTAAGTATTTCTTTAGGTGATACATCTTTAGTAACAATGGCCATAAATTCATCTCTAATATTAGTATCTCTAAGTAAATAATCACTTATTTTATCTAGTTTGTCTTTAATAATACTTTCACTAAATAGAATTATTTTTAAATGAGCAAAGTAAGGTTTCTTACCCACTTTATAATTAACATCAGTGAAGGCTTCGCTAATAGTTTTACCATGACCTTCGGCGGTAAAACTTTTCATTGTAGTATTATCATCAGTTTTAATATCATTAAGTATTTCGTAAGTAAGATAATATTCATCATCATAATAATCAATACCAACACCAGAGATAATCGCTAAATTATTTAACTCCACATTATCATAACAACCAGAAAGTAGGAATATGCCAATTAATAAAATAATTATCTTTTTCATTCAAATCTTCCCCTTGTAAAATTTTTGTTAGTAGTAAGGCGACTTCTTTTGGTATTTTTCTTATCTTGTTTTTTAAGGATTGTTTTATAAAAATAATCTTTGTTAAAAGGTGCAATTGGAGCAAAGTATGGTGATTTTAATGAATGAATTGATATAACATGAATTAAGAAAATCATTAAACTTAAGAATATGCCATAAAGGCCAAAGAAGGCAGCAAAAAATAAGAATAGATAACGATAAAATCTTAGAGCATTATTTATTTCTAAATCATTAAAGATTAAACTAGTGATAAATGTGAAAGATGCAATAATTATAGCAATTGGTGAAACTAGTCCCGCATTAACTGCCGCTTCTCCAATAATTAAAGCGCCAAGAATAGAAATAGCGGAGCCAAAACTAGATGGAAACCGTAAATCACTTTCCCTTAAAATATCGCAAATAATTAGAAGCATTATTACTTCAATAATAGAAGGAAAGGGTACACCAGATGATTGGGTACTAAAATTAATTAGTAAACTAGAGGGAATAGTTTCTTGATTATAATTCATAATAGCGACAAAGAAACCAGGAACAATAATGGAAAATAAGAAACATAACTCTCTAAGTATTTTAATAAAACCAACATTAATACTTTTTTCATAGTTATCACTAACCGGATTTATAAAATCAACCAAGAATGTTGGTAGAATTAAAGCAAAAGGAGAAGTATCAGTAAGAATAGCAATTTTACCTTCTAAAAGAGATGTAACAACAAGGTCTGGTCGTTCAGTTCTTTTAATTGTCGGAAATATTGTTTTATTTTCACCTTCTAAATAATTGATAATCGTTCCAACATCAATAACACCATCAACATCTATTCCATTTAATTTGTCCATAATATCATTAACTAAATCTAAATTAGCTACATCATCTAAATAATTAATACTAACGTTAGTTTTTGTTTTTCTGCCTAAAATAATTTCTTTTGTTTTTAAGGTATTACTTTTAATTCTTCTTTTAATAAGTCCTAAATTAGTTTGATAGTTTTCGTTAAAAGAATCTTCTGGTCCAAATAAAGATGGCTCTCTTATCGAATTAGAAATACTTCTTGATAAATCACCTTTAACCTCTATTGCAATTACTTCATTACCACTGATAATAATGGCAAAACCATTAGTTAAATAAAATTCAATTTTATCATATATTTCTATTCTAACCGTATTAGCACCCGGCAAATTAGTATTTAAATCATTACTTTTATGATAGTTATGAAGTCCTTTTAAAATATAATCATTAATTTTATCACTTGAACAAATAGTTTCAATATAAACAACATAAATACTTTTAAAAGTACTGACTTTCATTTCTTTTATTTTAAGATCTGCTACATCTTGAAATTCTTTTTGTAATTTTTCGACAATTTTATTTATGTTTATCACCTACTTTAATCATTTTTATTATTGGCAAATAATACCAATTTAATACATTTAGTTTTTTTAACTCTTTTTTAATACTTTTAAATATGTTATATTATTTTTATGGAAATAGAAGTTATAAAATTTGACAATTTAGGTAGGGGAATAGGTTATATAAATAATAAAATTATTTTTATACCAAAAACTATTCCTGGTGATATAGTTGATGTGCAAATAACCAAAGAGAATAAAAACTATTATGAAGGAAAGATAACTAAAATTATTAAACCATCATCTTTAAGAAAAGATGCTATTTGTCCATATTTTAGTGAATGCGGCGGTTGTGATTTTTTAAATGTTTCTTTATCGGAAATCTTAGATTATAAAATAAATATGATAAACGAATTACTTACCAAAAATAAAATAGACTTTAAAGTAAAAGATATTATTAAAAGTAAAGATGCTTATAATTATCGTAATAAAATAACTTTAAAAATTGAAAATGGTATTATAGGCTTTTATCAAAATGATACTCATCATTTAATTGAAATAAATTATTGTTATTTAGCAAATAAAGAAATAAATAATATTTTAAAAGATTTGAGTATTTTAAATATTAAAAATGGTACTTTAACTATTAGATGTAATTATAAAAATGAATTATTATTAGATATAAAAACAGAGAATAAAATAGAGAATATTGATAAGTTAGTTAGTAAATACAAAATTATTGGTATTGTTGTTAACGATAAATGTATTTATGGTGATGATTATTTTATTGAAGAGTTAGATAACTTTTTATTTAAAGTAAGTTATAATGCTTTTTTTCAAGTTAATCCTTTCATATGTTCAGATATATTTGAATTAATTAAAGAAAATACTAAAACTGCAAATAATGTTTTAGATTTATATTGCGGGGTAGGTACTCTTAGTATAGTAGCAAGCACTAATGCTAAAAATGTTGTTGGAGTAGAAATAGTAGAAAACGCTATTAAAGATGCTAATTTTAATAAAAAAATAAACGCACAAAATAATTTAGAATTTATATGTGCTGATACGAAAGATATTTTAAATAAGATAAAAAGTGATTATGATACGATTATTTTAGATCCACCAAGAAGTGGTGTACCAAGTAAAGTATTAAATAAAATAAAAGATGAAAATATTAATAAAATAATTTATATATCTTGTAATCCTCATACTTTAATAAGAGATTTAAATATACTAAAAAGTAATTACAAAATAAATGAATTTATAGTATTAGATATGTTTCCAAATACTCATCATTTAGAAAGTTTTGTTGTACTAGAAAGGTTATAGTTATGAATATACTAGATAAAATTAATGAATCAATATATTTTGTTAAAGATAATGCTCAATATGTAAAAATTAATTATGATGCTTTAGATGAAATAATTAAAAATATAAATTTAGAAAATAATACTCATTGGTTAATATCTAATCCCTTTGGTATTTTAGATATGGATATTGTAGATATTATGTATTATTTATTAATTTTACACACTATTGGTGATTATTGTTTTTGGGGTGATCCTAAATGGAGTATTGAAAGTGAATATGGAATACTTGATGGTACTTATGCTATTATGTATTTAATATTAAAAAGAATGCAAAGTAAAAAATCTTTTAATATGACTAAAGATGATTTTAAAGAATTTTTAAAAGGCAATAATGAAATACCTTTACTAGATGATAGATATAAAAATTTATGTATGATGAATGAGTATTTAAAAGGTAGAGATTTCTATGATTTAATTAAAGATAAAACAAAAGATACTGAATTACTTACATATTTAACTCAAAATTTACCATATTTAGAAGATGTATCTACTTATAAAGGTGAAAGTATTTATTTTTATAAAAGAGCCCAATTAATGGTATCAGATATTTTACATTTAAGGGAATATATTGAAAAAGTTGAAGTTGATTATTCTCATTTAATGGGGTGTGCTGATTATAAAATACCCCAAGTGTTAAATAATTTAGGAGTTCTCCTATATAGTAAAGATTTAGATAATAAAATCACTGGCAAAGAAGAATTAAAAGAAAATAGTGAAGAAGAAATAGAAATCAGAGCGTGTGATTTGGTTGCAATAGATTATATTTATCAAAAGTTAAATGGTAAAATAGCGAGAATGGATATTAATGATTATTTGTGGTTACTTGGTCAAGATAAGAAAAAAATTACTAAACCATATCACCGAACTTTAACGAGTCATTATTAAGGAGAATATATGGATATTAATTTTACATTAGATACAGAAGTTTTTAATTATCGCGTTGGAGTAGTTATAAAGCGGAATAATAAAATACTCGTCCAAAAAGATGGAGAATCAGATTATTATACTTTTGTTGGCGGAAGAGTTAAGTTAGGTGAATCATCTGTTGATGCTTCAATAAGAGAATTTATGGAAGAAACAGGAATAAATGCTCAATATGTTAAAACACTTGGTATTGTCGAAAACTTTTTTAAATCAAATTATAATCATAAAAATTATCATGAAATACTTATTATAAATGAACTTGAAATAGATAAAGATATAAATGATATCAAAAATATAGAAGGTAAAGATGAAGTATATATATGGTTAAGTTTAGATGAACTTAAAAATAATAAATTTTTACCAGAATGTGTATTAGATATAATAAATAGTGATAAATTAGTTCATCTTATTAATAAAGATAATGTCAAGTAAATAAGAGATTTATTTTCTAAAATTTTAGATAATGATATAATAATGATAGAGAGTGATATTATGGCAATTGAACGTTATTTTGATGCATTAGGTGGACCAGATGCAGTTTTTGATCCAATCCCATCTTTTGCGCAAGAATTATTTATATCTTTTGATAATTTAGAAAAAAATGCAAAAAAAGAAAATGGTAAGAATTTGTTTTTAGAATTTAAAAAGAAAACATTTGATGAACCATTAATGAAAATATTTAATACCTATCAAATAATTAATTTTCCAATAGGTATGGTTTTAGTAGCTAATGAAAACAAGCATGGCAGATGTTTAAAATTTCCGAAAGAAGGATTATATTATTTTATTCATGGCTTTTTAAATAGAAGTATAGATAAAGTTCACAAAAGTGATGAAGAACATAAAGAATATTTAAGTAATATTATGAAAAAAATGGATGAAGGAAATGATGCAATAAATAGAGCTTTTGCTGAAGCTTTAAAAATTAAAGCGGAACGTTTAAAAGATGTTATTGCAAAATCTTCTGCTTCCGAATATTATGAAGCCGCATTAAAAGATTATCAACCATATCAAAAACAAATAGATTTTCCTAAATATTTAAAAACAATTTATGAAGGGGCAGCAAATTTTTCTGAAGGATTTTTAAAATTAGGTGATTTTTTTGATCAAAAATTAGATTTTTATGAATTGTATAAATCATTTGATCCTGACACATTTTATTTGTTATTTGCTACTACTTACTATGAAAATATTTTATCTGCTAGAGAGGATGGTATAGATCGTAATGCTTGTGGTTATTTATTGGAATATAATAAAGCTTGTGAAGAAATAGTAAGAGAAGAAAAAGATTATAATCCTAAAGTATTATATCAATTAATGAGTGGTAAAAAGGTGCGTTTTTCTAGAAGACAATTTCAAATTGAATATCAAGAATTTTTAGCTGAGTATCCAGATGCTAAACCAATTATTTTACCAAATGTTTCTAAAGAAGAAAAAGAAAAATATAAAGATATCGATTTAGTAGAAAAATTAACTAAGCTAATGGAAGATGATACCAGAATAAATTGGGAGTTACTTCCTAAAGGTGAAGGTGAGAAGAAAGAAAAAAGTAGAGAGCCTAAACAATTAAGTGAAACACCAGTCAAAAATGTTGATGTAGATGATGTAACTAAAAGAATAGATTTTTTAGAAAATACTGGTTATGTTGGTAAATTAAAAGGTTTAAATACTTTTACTGGTTATTATGGATATGTTTATCCTAATGGAACAGTTATCTTAGAAAAATTTTGGGAAGATGAAGAAGGTATTAGACCAGCAATTAATTATGCTACTTATATAATGAATATTGATAATTTTATTCCCATGAGCAAAATTTCTCGAATTAATTTAGTTGAATATATTAAAACTTTACCAGAGATTGGCGTAAAAAGATTATATCATTCTAGTACTTCTAATTGGGAGAAAAATATTTATAAAGAAATAAATGGCGCATATAGATTAGAAGATGCGATAGAATTTATTAATAATTTAAAAAGTGGTGGTGATAGTCGTGAACAATAATATTTATAAAAGATTGTTAGAAATAATTAAAAGTGAAGAAGAAGATTTTAAAACTTTAGTTGATGCTGATAACATTTTAGGATTAAATGTTACTCCTGAAGATATTATAAATTATTTGAAATTTAGCCAAGATGAAAAAGTTTTAAATGATTCTATTATCGGTAATATTTTAATTACCGAAGGAGATATCTTAACTGTTTTAAAAATAATTCATGATATTGTAAATTATTCTGGTAAATATATTATTTATATTAATGATGATAATATAGGTACTAATACTTATTTAGTAAAATTAGCTAATAAAATATATCAAGAATTAAATTTAAATGTTGAATTAGAAATAGATTATAGTAAAAATTATAATAAATACTTAAATGAATTAGTAACTATTATTGGTAGTGATAATTTTGTTAAAACTGCTACTAATGATTTTCCAAATGCTAAGGAAATTATAATATAAAGGAGAGATGATAAAATGTTTATTGGTGAAAATCCCATTCATATTAATGCAGAGAAAGGAAGTATTGCTGAACTTGTTTTAATGCCAGGTGATCCTTTAAGAGCAAAATATATTGCGGAAAATTTTTTAGATAATGCGAAAGAAGTTTGCAATTTAAGAAATATGTTAGGATATACAGGTACTTATAAAGGAATAAAAGTATCAGTTATAGGATCTGGTATGGGCATGCCTAGTATGGGCATTTATTCTTGGGAATTATTTCATTATTTTAATGTCCAAAAAATAATTAGAATTGGGACATGTGGTGTTGTAAGTCCTGAAGTAAATGTTCCTGAATTAATACTGGCAACCAGTGCTTATTCCGAATCTAATTTTGCATATACTTTTGATGATTACAAAGAACATATTACTTATCCATCGAAAGAATTAAATGAAAAAATTATTAATACCGCTAAAGAATTAAATTATACTTTACATGTTGGTGATGTTACAACCATGGATGTCTTTGGCCCATATATTGATTATGATCGAGTACTTAATAGAATGCCAAAAGATTTAAATGTCATAGGTGAAGAAATGGAAGCCTTTGGTTTATTTCATGTAGCTAAACACTTTAACAGAGAAGCATCATGTATTTTAACTGCTGTTGATTCTAAATTTAGTGATGTTGTATTAAGTGGTGAGGCACGGGAAAAAAGTTTAAATGATATGATTACTTTAGCCTTGGAGACAATAATAAAATAAAAATAATTTTGGCACATTTTAGTGTGCCTTTTTGTTTGTCCAAAATTTGGACTTGCGGGGGGGGTAAATTTTATATTATAATGATTTTGTATAACAACAAAATAATTTTGTATTTGTTGCATATGTGAGTTTTAGGAAGGAGAGATAATATGCAAATTACAGACAAACAAAAAAGAATTATATTGGTTGTTTTAGGAATCATTATAGTTTTACTAATATTACTTTTTGTACTTAAAGGTTGTGGAGTAAAAGAATATGAGATTACTTTTGATACTAATGGTGGAAGTAATATAAGTAGTTTAACAATTAAAAAGGAAGGAAAAATAACTAAACCAGAAGATCCAACTAAAGAAGGATATGTTTTTGATGGTTGGTATTATAATGGTAAAGAATTTGATTTTAATACTGAAATTACTAAAGATATGAAGCTTGAAGCAAGATGGGCTAAAGTTGAAGTTACAGGTATTAATTTAAATGCGCAAAATTTAACTTTAAAACCTGAAGGAATTGCCGAATTAGAAGTTATCTTTACCCCAGAAGGTGCAAGTAGTGAACTAGTTTGGGAAAGCAGTGATCCAAGTATTGTTACAGTTAGTGAAAATGGTGAATTAAAAGCATTAAAAGATGGTGAAGCTACTATTACGGTAACAACTAAAGATGGTAAATATAGTGCTACTTGTAAAATAAAAGTAGAAGATGATGCTGTTGCAGTTACTAGTGTATCAATTAAAGGTAGTAAAGAAGTAACAGTAGGTAGTACCATAAAATTAACTGCTAATATTAAACCAACTGATGCTTCAAATAAAGAAGTTATTTGGAAAAGTAGTGATTCAAAAATTGCTACAGTAGATAGTAAAGGTAATGTTAAAGGATTAAAAGCAGGAAAGGTTAAAATTACTGTTACTACAGTAGATGGGGAAAAAGAAGCAACTATCGAAATTACAGTAAAAGAAAAGAGTGCAACAACGACTCCAAGTAATCCATCTACACCAAGTACTGGTGGAAGTTCAACACCATCAACTGGAGGAAGTAGTGGAGGAACATCATCAGTGGTTAAAGTCATAAGTGTAACTATTAATGAAGGTGAAAGCATATCTATTCAAGAAGGTGGTACTAGAAGTTTACACTATACGATAAATCCAAGTAATGCAACTAATAAAGAAGTTACTTGGTCAACAGATCGTAATGATATTGTTACCGTAGATCAAAAGGGAAATATAAAAGCACAAAAAGCTGGTACTGCAAAAATTACAGTTACAACTAAAGATGGTAGTAAAACTGATACGATTACTATTATTGTTACACCAAAACCAGTTAATTATACGGTTACATTGTCCGCTCTTAAAAGAGCTGATGGTGGTGTAGCTCAATATCGAATAGTTAGTGTTTTGAGAAATGGCTCTACATTTGGTGATTATAAATATTTAACTCCTGATCAAGGAAGAGGAAGAAGAATCCAAGTTGGTACAACAAATATAAATTCAAGTTTAGTAAATGATGGAGCTTTAAAAGAAATGTATATTGTTTTAAATGATGATTCATTAGTAAAAGCAACTATTGTTTATGGGCCAGATATTAATGTTGATGAAGAAGGTTAAGGTGATTTAAATGATAAAAAAATATTGTAAATTATTGGCTTTTAGTTTAGTAATAACTTTAATAGCAGCATTACCAGTATCTGCTAAAAAAATGACATTAGCTGAATTAGGAAGTAAAATTGAGAGTGATTATAGTAGTATGTCTGCTTACATAATTGGTGATTATGTATTTACATCAGAATATACTTTAAAAACTAAAGATATTATGTTAGCATCAAGAAGTATTTCAGCATCACCCGATGATGGAGAAACTGATAAGACAGCCATTTATGAAAAAATGAATATTTTTGAAATCTATCAAGAATGGGTTGATGATAAACCTGTTTGGAAGGTAAGTTCCAAAAATTATGTTGGAAGTGGATCTTTAGATGTAAGTAATTTAAATGTACGTTATATCAATTATGATTTCCAAAAAGAAGACACTATTTTAAATGTTAATTTAGATGACAGTAAAACTGGTGAATATAAAACATATTTAGATAGGTTACAATTTACAGGTAATGATTCTAATTCAGAAAGATTAAATTTAACTACTGATGGAACATTAACTGGTTTATTACTAAAAAATGATTCTGTAGGTAGTGATGCTTTTCCTGATGGTGAAAGAACCGGTTATTATTTTGCTTTTGTAGTTAAAGTACCTAATGCTACAACTGAAACTAGTGTTACTTTAAAAGGTGAAAAAGTAACTAAGAAAATATCTTATCAAGATTTTGAAGAAAAAACTAAAGGTAGCGAAGGCTTTGTAGTTTTATATGCTGTTGATCCAAATAGCAAGGGTGAAAAAAAGATTGTTATTACAGCTGATTTAGATGGTGAGGGTGGCATATATGGAGAAAGTACATATACTATTGATTATAGTGCTATTACTGTTCCAACTAGTACCAAAGCAACTTTTTCAGAAGTAATTCCTAAAAAAGACGAAGAAGCTTTAATAACTGAAAAAGGTTATAATAAAGGTAGTAAAGATACTTATGGATTAGACTTGAGTGAACAAGATAATAATAAGATAAAAATTACTGGAGATATTTATAAACAAACAATCTCTGAAAGTGCTTTTGGAGATAGTAATAAAACCGGATGGTTTGCAGTTATTAATATAACTCCTGAAGGTTTAAATGATAAAACTACTTTTGAAGTACCATGTGCTACATGTGGTGATGGTCAAAAACAAACTATAACGGGTGTTGAATCAAGTCTTTCTTTACTATTAATGTTAACGAGAGAAAAAAAAGATATACAAATTACTATTGACCGTGATGGTGATGGTAAAGATTATACACCTACTACTTATACGATTGATTATAGCGGGGCAAATTTAAAAGAGTATTCTGTTTTTAAAGTTAATGAAGTTACAAAGAGTTCTACTGAATATAATGAATTAAATTCTAGTTATGGTTGGACTATGCCTGAAGGTTATAGTACTACTTTTTCAGAAACTGATAATAAAGTTACAATTAGTGGATTAATTCCTAATACAACATTAAGTGAGAGTAATATCTTTGGAGGAGAACATTTAACAGGTTATTATCTAGCTTTTACTCTTGATTTAGGAGAAAATGCTAGTTCAAAAACAACTGTAAAATTAGTTGATAATAATGAAGAAAAAGAATTAAAAGGTTTAAGTCTTTCTAAAGAAGATCATAAATTAAATGTCTTAAAACATTTACATAGTGATGATACAAATAGAACATTTACTGTGGAAGTTGATTTAGATGGTGATTCTAATGAATATGAACCATATACATTAGAATTTGATTGGCAAAATTTATATTTAAGTGTAGATTCACTTCCAACTAAAGCTGCAATTGCTTCAAAAACTGATGCTAGTAATTTTGATTTTACAAAATCAGAAGTTACAATTAAAAATGATTCTAGTTATGCTTATACTTTAGAGGGCTCTGTCAAAAAACAAACTATAAATGATAAAGAAAATTATTATGTACCTATTAATATTTATTTTGAAACTATTAATAAAGGTGGTATTAATTATAATAATTTAGAAACTTATGGAGCTTCTTGGAGCATTAAAGTAATGAATGATGCTGGAAGCTATGAAAAAGTAAATATTACGGAAGAAAATTATCTTAGTGGTTATGTAACAGTTTTATTTCCTATATATAAAGATGGTAATTCACATGATGGTGAAAGACAAGTAATTTCTTATAAAATTGACTTAGATGGTGATGGTAAAAGATTTAATGAAATTACTGAAGAAATTGATTATAGTAAAGTTGATTTTAAAGAATTACATACAGTTACTTTTAAAAATCATGATACCGAACTTGGAACTAAAAAAGTTTATACTGGTGAAGCAATTGAAAGTTTTGATGATATAAAATTACCAGAAGATCCATTTCATACTTTTGTAGAATGGCATAAAGA
Organism: uncultured Bacilli bacterium; assembly: GCA_947626115.1. Classification (GTDB taxonomy): domain Bacteria; phylum Bacillota_I; class Bacilli_A; order RF39; family UBA660; genus SIG200. The sequence goes on along the minus strand of CANQQX010000008.1, from coordinate 18,978 downwards.
AAATACTAGTGAAACCGTTACTAAAGAAACTCCTATTTCTAGTGATTTAACTCTTGTTCCTTATTGGGAAGTTGATTTTGATGGATTTGTAAAAGATTTAGTTGCTACTCAAAATGATGATCCTAGTAGTAATTCAAAAATTATAATGCAAAAATCAGGAAAAAATATTACTTTCGATGTTTTAGCATTATCAACTGATTTTGAGATTTTAAATAATATTAAGTTATTCGGAGCAATGGCTCAATCTTTAGATTATGGTGAAATAACTGAATTAACAATTATAACAGATGATAGTGAACCATTAGTGTTTACGAAAAAAAGTGAAGGTTTAGAAGCTTTAAAAACTGAAATAAGTAGTAAAATTATTAATTTAATTAAAGAAAAAAATGCTGGTAAACAATATTTAAATGCTTTAGATTCTAGTTTTACATTTACAATAAAAATTACTAAATATAATGAAAATGTTATTAAATTTTTAGATAGTTCAAATGATTATACCTTTAATTTTGTTCAAAAATTAGATCAAACTCAATCTGTTGATGATGAAGGAAATTTAACTACCGCTTTAGATAATCATATTTTAGTAATTAACATTGATGATTCATTCAATATAACAAAACCTATTAATCTTAATTATGCAGTAACTATTAATGGAAATAGTAATGAATTAACTTTAACTAATACAAATGAAGGTATTATTGAATCATCTGGTTCAGTAGTGGCAATAAATAATTTAGTTTTAAAAACAACTGCTGAAGAAATGGATTCTAAAGAATCTATAGTTGTTAAAAGTGGCTCATTAACATTAAATAATGTTACTTTACCAGATAATGCTAAAGGAATTATCGTTAAAGAAGGTGCACATTTAAATGCTCCAAAAGTTATATATAGTAAAGAAAATTATGATAATCCATTAATTAAAGTTTCAAAAAATGGAGCTAGTGTTATTTTAACTAATAACCAAAGTCATACAGCATCTCCTAAAATATATGAAGAAGTTATTCCATATGAAACCGCTAATAAAGATAATAGTTTTTCTGATTTAAAACGAGAAGTACCAGGTTATGGTTATTATCATTACTATTTAGATGAAAGTCATGAAGTTAAATGGGTAAAATTAACATTTGTTGCTGATCGTGAACTTACTAGTTCAACTTCAAGATTTATTAGATATTATGATAAAACGAGTAATGAACCTGCTAGCGAAATACCTGATAGTTTAAGTCGTTACTATGTCACAATAAAAAATAATTATTATACTTATAATTTAATTAGTTGGTGTAATGCTCAAAAAGATAATTGTACTAATAAAGGTAGTTTAAAACCAACTACAGATATGACTTATTATCCTAAATATAATAAAGTTCAAAATTCTGATGTTCGTCTTGTAAATAATGAAAATGAGTTCTCTGAGGCTTTACAAGATAATTCGGTTAATACAATTGTAATTTTAGAAAAAGAAAATAATCCACAAACACTTGATGTTGGCAATATTACAATAGATAGAAAATTAACAATTACAGGACTTGATCCAAAACATGCCGAAACTAGTAATGGTGATGTTTATAAATTTAGAAAAGATAAAGCATCAACAATTAAAGGCCAAATTACTATTAAAGCAGATGGAGTATCATTTGTTAATTTGAAAGTCGAAGGTAGTGGTATTACTGAGAAAGATAGTAGAAAAGATGTAATTACCATTGAATCTAATGTTACAAGCTTTAATTTAGAAAATTCAGTAATAAGCGCATCTGATGCAAATTTAGATAGTGCTATATATATTAAAGCAAATAATATGAAAACTAATATTGGAACATTTACTCATTTTGAAGGAAGCAATTTAAAATCATTTATTGAAATTGCCGGAGAAGTTGATTCTAAAACTGTCATTATGAATACTGTCTTTAATGGTACTGCAGATAATAAAAGTCATATCATATTCCATAAAGTTAAATCAGGAGAAACAGTTAATTTAAAACAAAATGAACATAAATATGAAAGTGATAAAGTTAATGCTTTAACTATTGATGCTGAAAATACTTCATCTAAGAGTGACAAAACAATAGCTTTATCTAATAATTTCTTCCCTGGTTCTTCAGAAAAAGTATTTAGAATTGGCGTCGTAATTACAGATGATAATGATGATGCTAGTGGTTATACAATTTCTAAAAATACAGGAGTAAATATTAAAGTGTCATATATTGATCAAAATGGTGGAGATAAAAGTGTTTCTTCTGAAAAACAAATAAAAGAATAAAGTATGGTTAATCCATACTTTTTATTCCTATAAATTGGAGGGTTAATGAAAAAATATTTCTTAATAATTATTACTTTATTAATGGTTATTCCATTTAAAGTTTTGGCTACAATTGGAACAGCTAGTAATGTTAATTATTTAAATATTTATTTAATATGTAAAGAAAAAGAAGAAGATTGTCTTTTAATGGAAAAAGAATTAAATAATTACATTAAAGAAAATAATAATTATACTTTAATAAAAATAAATAGTGAAGAAGAAAGCAATTTAGTTGAAGAAATCAAAGAAAGTTTAAATGTTAAAAGTAATAAATTACCTTTAGTAGTGATTGGAACAAATTATTTTCTTGGTAATAGTAAGAATACTCAAGAAAAAGTTAAAGATGCGATTAATGCTTATCAATATAAAAAGCATTGTGATTTAGTTAATAACATTAAAAATAATGAAAAAACAGATAATTGTTTTGAGACAAATGAAAAAATTTATGAAGATAAATTTCCTTGGATGTTAATTATTACAATTATTGGAATTACCATTTCTCTTGTTAGTATTTTATTAGTAATTTATTATCATAAAAAGAAAAAATAGTCATTTGGCTATTTTTTCATTTGTTATAAACTTCAATCAATGTTTTAAATAACTTTACTAAATTATCTAAATCTTTTTGACTTTTTGCTTCACATCTTAAAGTTATATTTGGACCTGTATTACTTGCTCTAACATACGCCCAACTACCATTAAATAAAACTTTTAAACCATCAATTTCTAAATAATAATAATTTTTTTCATCACAATATTTTTTAATATTTTCAATTACTTGATATTTTTTATCATCAGATGATGCAAATTTTTCTTCTGGCGAGTTAAAGTATACAGGAACAGTTGCAACTAGTTCACTTAAAGTTTTATCAGTTTTAGATAGTACTTCGATTAAACGAAGAGAAGAGTACATCGCTGATTCAGTACTAAAAAGCCGATCATTTAAAGAGATATGGCCAACATATTGAATACCAAAAGGAATGTTTTCTCTTAAAACTTTTTCTTGGGTATAACTTGTACCGGTACGACATATGACTGGTGTACCTCCTAACTTTTCAATTTCATCTTTAAAATTATCGGAACATTTTGGATCATATAAGAATTTTTTATTATCTACTTTATCAATAATGTTTCTCAAAATAATTATGGCATAAGCTTCAATTGATACCATATTACCTTTTTCATCAACAATACCTATTCGATCCCCATCACCATCAAAACCAATACCAATATCAGCATTTATTTCTTTTACTTTATCTTTTAATTGTTGTAAGTTTTCTTCAATAGATGGATCGGGATGATGATTTGGAAAAGTACCATCAGATTCTTCATTAATAATAGTTAAATCAAGATTTAATTTAGAGAATATATCTCTTGCTATACAAGAAGTAGTACCATTAGCAAGATCTAAAACAACTTTAATTCTTTTTTTACCAAATTTTAAATGGCTAATAACATAATCAATGTATTCATCTTTAATATCTTTATGTTCTATAGTGCCTTCACCTTTTAAAAATTCACCTTTATCAATATATTCTTTTAAGTCTTTAACCATTTTGCCTCTGGCATTAGCATATTTATCAAAAGAAAATTTAAAACCATTTTCATCTTTAGGATTATGACTAGCTGTAATCATAATGCCATATAAATTATTTACATGTCTTACATAATAATGCATTGGGGTAGTAGTAAGGCCGTAATCAATAACATTTATACCCGTTTCAAGTAATCCTTTAACTAAATTATCATGAAGCATAGGAGATGAAACCCTATTATCATGAGATATAACACAGGCAGTTTGATTTAAAAATTCTTGTAAATAAGAACCATAACCTAAACCTATTTTATAAGCTACATCTTCATTTATATCATCAGGTACAATACCCCTAATATCATATTCTCTAAATATTTTATCTTTCACTAACAATCCCTTCTTCTACTATTTATATAATATCATATAATAGAAAAATTTAAAATAAATAATTTTAGCGTCAAGAAAATGTCTTGTTAAGTTGAAACATAGGTAAAACCTGTGTTAAAATGATAATGGTGAATAAAGATATGGCAAAATATGATGCATCGTCAATTAAGATATTAGAAGGTCTTGAAGCAGTAAGAAAAAGACCTGGTATGTATATTGGTAGTACTGATAAAAGAGGACTACATCATTTAGTATGGGAAATTGTTGATAATTCTATTGATGAAATAATTAATGGTTATGGTAATCAAATAAAAATTGTTTTACATAAAGATGGCTCAATTACCGTAGCGGATAATGGTCGTGGTGTGCCAATTGGTATGCATGAAAGTGGTAAGTCAGCGCCTGAGGTTATTTATACAGTATTGCATGCTGGTGGTAAATTTGAAGAAGGTAACTATAAAGTAAGTGGTGGCTTACACGGTGTTGGTGGTTCAGTTGTTAATGCTCTAAGTACCAAAATGGATGTGGTAATTTATCGTGATGGGGTAATTTCCAATATTCGTTTTGTTAATGGTGGCAAAGTAGATTCTCCACTTAAGACAATTGGTAAAACTAATAAAACCGGGACCATTGTTACTTTTTGGCCGGATTATAATATATTTAAAAATTGTGCTTTTTCATATACAACTATTTGTGAAAGAATGCAAGAAAGTGCCTTTTTAATTCCGAATGTTACAATTGAAGTAATTGATGAAGATGATAATAAATCAGTTAAATATCATTATGAAGATGGTTTAACTAATTTTATTGAATATATTAATGAAGGTAAAAATACCTTACATAAAGTATTAAATTATACTGGTAGTAAAAATGGTATTGAAGTAAATGTAGCAATGCAATATACCGATACTTATAATGAAAATATTATCTCTTTTGTTAATAATGTTAAAACAACTGATGGTGGTACCCATGAGGTTGGTTTTAAAACTGGTATTACCAAAGCATTCAATGATTATGTTAAAATGAATAATCTAGTTAAAGGTAAAGATAGTACTTTTGATGGTAGTGATGTAAGAGAAGGATTATCTGTTGTTATCAATTTAAAAATTCCGGAAGATAAATTACAATTCGAAGGACAAACTAAAGGTAAGTTAGGTACTCCTGAAGCAAGAACAATCACTGAAAGTATAACTTATGATAATATTAGATTTTTCTTAGAAGAAAATAAAGAAATTGCGTTAAATATTGTGGAGAAAGCTACTAAGAGTAAAGTCGCAAGAGAGGCAGCTCGAAAAGCAAGAGAAGATGCCCGAAATGGTAAGGGTAAAAATAAAATAGAGAAAAATTTATCAGGAAAATTAGCACCTGCCACTACTAAAAATGGTAAGATTAATGAATTATTCCTAGTCGAAGGTGATTCAGCTGGAGGTTCTGCTAAAAGCGGAAGAGATAGAAAATTCCAAGCAATATTACCTTTAAGAGGTAAAGTTATTAATGCGGAAAAAACTAGTGTAGCCGATATATTAAAAAATGAAGAGATTAATACAATAATTCATACCATTGGAGCTGGCTTAGGCAATGAATTTATGGTTGAAGATTCTAATTATGATAAAGTAATAATTATGACCGATGCCGATGTCGATGGATCACATATTCAAATTCTTCTTTTAACCTTCTTTTATCGCTTTATGCGTCCTTTAATTGAAGCAGGTAAACTTTATATTGCCAAGCCACCATTATATAAAATAGATTATGGTAAAAAGCATTTCTATGCTTATAGTGATGAAGAAAGATTTAAAATTGTATCCGAAAATGCTGGTAAACCAGATATATCTCGTAATAAAGGTTTAGGAGAAATGAATGCTGATGAACTTTGGGATACCACAATGAATCCGGATACGAGAAGTTTAATTAGAGTAAATATTTATGATGCTGCTCTTGCCGAAAAAAGAGTTAATATTTTAATGGGCGATAAAGTTGAACCACGAAAAGAATGGATTGAAGAAAATATCGTCTTTACCATGGAAGATAATTTTAGAGTAGAATAATTGGTGATATTATGGAAGATATACTAAAAAGAATTGAAGATTATGCCCTAGAAGAAATAATGGGTGAAAGATTTGCATCTTATGCAAAAGAAATAATTCAAGATCGTGCTATCCCTGATGTTAGGGATGGCCTTAAACCCGTACAAAGAAGAATTTTATATGCTATGTATGATGCGGGTAATACTTATGAAAAAAAATATATCAAAAGTGCTGCTACTGTTGGAGATGTTTTAGGTAAATACCATCCTCATGGTGATTCTTCAGTTTATGATGCGATGGTTCGGATGAGTCAATGGTGGAAACAAAGTGCACCTTTAATTGATATGAAAGGTAACAATGGTTCAATGGATGGAGATCCTGCCGCTGCTTATCGTTATACCGAAGCAAGACTTGCTAAAATTAGTAATGAACTTTTAGGAGACCTTTCTAAAGATACAGTTGAATGGGCACCAAACTTTGATGATAGATTACTTGAGCCAACTGTTCTACCTGCTAAATTTCCTAATCTTTTAGTTAATGGGACAATGGGTATAAGTGCTGGTTATGCCACTAATATTCCTCCTCATAATTTAGGGGAAATTATTGATGCTACAATCAAAAGAATTGATTCACCTAATTGTTATTTGGATTCTATTTTAGAGATAGTAAAAGGTCCAGATTTTCCAACCGGTGGTATTGTTGAAGGTATCAATGGCATAAGAGATGCCTTTAAAACTGGTAAAGGAAGAGTAGTTGTTAAAGCAAAATATACGATTATCAAAGAAAAAGGTAAAGAAAAAATAGTTATTACCGAAATACCTTATGATGTTAATAAAGCCTTACTTGTTAACAAAATTGAATCAATTCGTCTTGATAAAAAAATTGATGGTATGGCGGAAGTTCGAGATGAATCAGATCGAGAAGGCTTAAGAATTGTTATTGATTTAAAAAGTGGGGCTAATAGTGAACTAGTTTTAAATTATTTACTTAAAAATACTGATTTACAAATTTCTTATAATTATAATATGGTTGCTATTGTAAATAGAGTACCAAAAACTTTAGGGATAATTCCGATTCTTGATGCATATATTGATCATCAAAAAGAAGTAATTACGAGAAGATGCAAATTTGATTTAAAAATGAAAGAAAAAAGATTAGAAATTGTTGAAGGTCTTATTAAATGTATTTCTATCTTAGATGAAGTTATTAAAGTAATTAGAAAAAGTAAAAATAAGAGTGATGCGGAAAGTAATTTAATTAAAGAATTTAAATTTACGGAAGAACAAGCTAAAGCGATTGTTACTTTACAATTATATCGTTTAACTAATACGGATGTTGTAGCTCTAGAAGAAGAACTAGAAAGTTTAAAGAAATTAATTGAAGGCTTAAATGTCATCTTAAATGATGAAACAGCTTTAAAATATGTTATGAAAAAAGAATTAAAATTAGTTAAAAAAGAATATGCAGTACCAAGAAAAACCGAGATTAAAGATGAAATTACGGAAATTAAAATTGATATGCAAAGTATGATTCAAAAAGAGAATGTTAATGTTGTCGTAACTAATGAAGGTTATGTTAAGAGAGTATCAGCTAAATCTTATGCGGCTTCTGATGGCGAAACCTTACTAAAACCTGGTGACTATATTGCTAATCTATTTGAAACAACTACTTTAGATAATTTAGTATTATTTACAAATTTAGGTAATTATTTATTTATTCCAGTTCATAAAATTTTTGAGGCTAAATGGAAAGAACTTGGTAAACATGTTAGTAATTTAGTACCATTACAAGAAGAAGAAAAAATAATTGCATCATATATTTTAAATAAAAATGTAAATCTTACTTTATTTACTAAAAATGGGATGGTAAAACAAGTTAATATGAATGATTTGATTGTAACTAGATTTAGTAAAACAATGACAGCAATTAAACTAAAAGATCAAGATGAATTAGTAACAGTTACTAAAAGTGGCAGTGATGTCGTAATAGTTACGAAAAATGGTTATTATTTAAAATATGCTAATGCCGAAATTCCGATTGTTGGGCCTAAAGCCAGTGGTGTAAAAGGTATAAAACTTACTGATGATGAAGTAGTCGGAGCATCTTCTATTAATGATGATGAATACTTAGATGTCTTTACCAATAATAATACTGCTAAAAGAATAAAATTAAGTGATCTAAAAGTTTTAACTCGGGCTAAAAAAGGAACAATGTTAATTAAGAAAAATAAAACAGTTACTTATGAAATAGTAAATGCTTTCTTAACGGAAGCAAGAGATAATATCATTATTAAAAGTGATAGTGAATTAAAAGAAATTAAAAATAGTGATATACCGATTATGGATTTACAAAGTAATGGTAGTAATATTGCTAAAGGTCATGTTGATAAATATGCTTTAAAATATAAAGTTGAAACTGCTATGCAAAAGGAAGAAAAAGTAGAAGTAGAAGAAGTAAAAGAAGAGAAGCACGAAAGCAAACAAGTATCATTCGAAGACTTTACAAAAGACTTTAAATTATAATAATATCACCTAGTATCACATAAAATATACTAGGTGATTTTTAATGAGTAAAAAAGAAGAATTTAAAGAATTTATTCGTAGTAAACCAGAACTAGTTGAGTATATTAAAAATAAAGAAATGACCTTTCAATCATTCTATGAAATATATGATGTTTATGGTACTGATGAAGATGCTTGGAAACCTTATGAAAGAGCATCAACTCCCGCATCAAATATTATAAATCCTGGTAAAATTACCGATATAATGAAAAATATTAATTTAGATGAAATTCAAAAACATATTAATACAGCCCAAAAAGCACTCGGTGTAGTAGAGGACTTGACTACCAAAGGTACAACCAATGCGGTAAATAGAATTAAAGGGCCTTTATCACCTCGTCCTTTAAATAAATTTTTTGAGGATTAAGATGGAATATTTTTTACAACAAAAATTATTAGAAGATAAAAAATTTAAAAGATATTTTGAAGAAAATACTAACTATGTCAAATATTTAAATCGTGATCCCGAATACTATAAAGAATTTATGCACGAAATGAAAAAAGTGTATCAAGAAAGACCAACAGATAAATTAAATGATGCTATAAATACCATAAATGTTGTTAGTTCAATAATTGACACTTTAAAATAATTAAGGTAATATTAAAATGGATATAAGTTATGAAGACATAAAGGGTAGATGTCTTCTTTTTTATGACTAAAATATAAAGATAAAAAAATCGAATAATGATTACTTCGCAATGGACTCCAATTGTCCATCCGTTTCACCAATTATCCGATTTAAAACAAGTTGTTGCGACCGGTAGGGTTAATAAACAACGCTTAGACCGGTTTAGCAAACAACTTGTTTCTAAAATGATAATAGCACTAATAATCCTTAAAATCAACAAATTTTACTTTTTAATCAAATAATCATTAATACCATATTTTTCATCTTCAGTATCAAAAAATATTTCGCGATGTGGAGCTTTAAAAGTTAATAATCCCATCAAAATATAAACTATAATAATAAAGGCAATACTTATTTCTTTTTGATAACTTATTGGATGTAAAGAAAGTATTTTATAGCCAATATAATTAACTATTAAAATAGTAATAAATAAAATGATAAATGTAACAATCATATTTTCGCTAAAATTAAGATAAATTGGTAGAAACATTAATAAATAAATCGGAATACTTATAATAGATTTCATAAGTAAACTAAACATAAAATTATTATGATATAAGTTATATTTTTTGATAATTAAATATTCAATAATACCATATAGTAAAATTGTAGTATAAAGCATTTTCATGTGTTCCCAGATACTTTCATTTACAGGAAAAAAGATAGCAAAAACAGGATTAGGTAGTAGAGTATAAACAAAATGGGTTAGAAAACAAAGAGCAAATGTCAAGACAGCATTAAGAAAAATCATTTTCTTTAAATTCATTAAGAGTCACCTAGTAATAATATATAAAAAAAGTTAAAAAATATACTTTAACTCTTATTTGTGTTATAATCTTTTTTGAAATTGAGGAATTTATATGGAAAGATATCAAGAAATAGAGCGAAGTATTATTAAAAAATTTAGAAAAGATATATATCGTTTATTTACTAAAGCAGTAAAAGATTATCAATTAATTAAAGAAAATGATAATATTATGGTTTGTATAAGTGGTGGTAAAGATTCATTTTTACTTGCTAAATGTATAGAAGAATTACAAAAACATGGTGATATTAAATTTGATGTCCATTATGTTACAATGAATCCTGGTTATAATGAAATAAATAAAAATAAAATAGAAGAGAATGCTAAAATATTACATATTCCACTAGAAATGTTTAATAGTGATATTTTTGCTATTGCTAATAAACTTAATCCGGAAAATCCTTGTTATTTGTGTGCTAGAATGAGGAGAGGATATTTATATAGTAAAGCCGAAGAACTTGGTTGTAATAAAATTGCTTTAGGTCATCATTTTGATGATGTTATTGAAACAACTCTTTTATCAATGTTTTATGGAGCCGAGATAAAGACAATGCTTCCTAAACTTCATAGTGATAATTTTAAAGGCTTAGAACTTATTCGTCCTCTTTATTTAGTCAAAGAATATTCTATTAAAGCATGGATGAAATATAATAATTTAGAATTTATTAATTGTGCTTGTCCTTTAACTGAAAATTGTGTAATAGACTCCGATTTAGTAGATGATGATAGTGAAGTAGGAAGAAGACAAGCAATGAAAATATTAATTAGAAAATTAAGAAAAGAAGGTAAAAATATTGATAATAATATTTTTACTGCTTTAAATAATATTAATATGAATTGTATTTTAGGTTATAAAAAAGATGGTAAGTATACATCATTTTTAGATGAATATGATGATAAAAACTTGTATAAATAAAAAAATATAATATACTAAACAAAATTTATTAAAAATAAGTTATATATAAAAAGATACATTTGTTATTGAATGGTGCGATTTACTTTGTTTGCCATTTATGTTATTATTATAAATAGATGAAGTGATTGGTCGCAATTGTAGCTTCCCGTCACTTCTTTTTATTATATCTTCATTAATAACATATAATGATTTTTTTTATATACAATGAATTTTATTAAAATATTAAAAGTTTTTCCCATATTTTATATATTTAAGAAAATGTGGTATAATCTATCTCGTAGGTGGTTTTTATGTTAGAATTAACTGATGTAAATTTATATATAAATGATAAAGTTTTATTTAATAACTTAAACCTTAAAATTAATGCTGGGGAAATACACGTTTTAATGGGTAAAAATGGTGTTGGTAAAAGTAGTATTGCTAAAACTATTATGGGTGATGATACTTATAAAGTAGAAGGATCTATCAAATATAATGGTAAGGATATTACAAATTTAAGTATATATGAAAGAGCTAAGTTAGGAATTTATCTTTTAAATCAAACCCCCACTCAAATTGAAGGCGTTACTAATGCGGAAATGCTTCGGATTGCTTTAAGTGAAAAAACAGGTAAGCCAGTAGATATTTTTTCTTTTAATAAAGAGTTAGAAAAAACTTGTGAATTACTTGAACTAGATAAAAGTTTTATCCACCGGGAAATAAATGTTGGTTGTTCTGGTGGTGAAAGAAAAAAAATAGAACTTTTACATATGTGGATTTTAAAACCATCATTTATCATTTTAGATGAAATAGATTCAGGACTAGATGTTGATGCTATTAAATTAGTAGCTAGTAGAATAAAAAAATATTATGAAGAATATAATCCTGCTATTTTAATTATTACGCACTCTAGTACTTTAATTAATACCTTTGATAATTTTATTGTTCACATTTTAGATAATGGTAAAATAGTTAAAGAAGGAGATAAAAGTCTTGCTAACACTGTTTTAGAAACGGGCTTTAAAAATATAAATGCTTTAAATAATGAGCATTTGTTATAAGTGGGAATTAGAAAAATGAATAAATTATTAGTGAGTGATATTATAGATTTAGAAAATGGCGAATATACATTAAAAGTAAATTCGAAAGATTTAGTTGTCAATATAAAAAATAATGTAACTATTTATTTAATTAATGAAAATTTAAATAAATTAGATATTATGATGCAAGATAATAGTAATTTAAAAATTTATATTTTTAATAAAATATGGCATAATAATTTAGATGTTAATATTAATCAAGTTAACAATTCTAAAATTAATTTTAATATGTCTTATACTAATGATAGCGATAGTAATATTGTTATTAATAATTATTTAGAAGGTAATAATAATGAATCTATTATAAATACTAGATGTGTAAGCAATATTGGAAATAGTAAAATTATTATTAATGTTAATGTTGCCAAAGATACAATTAATAATATCGCGGTAGAAGATATAAAAGGAATAAATAATGGGGGATTTGTCCATATTGAACCAAATATTATTGCTTTAAGTAATGAAGTTGAAGCTAATCATTTAACTACTATTGGTAGTTTAGATAAAGATGCAATTAATTATTTATTTAGTAAAGGAATAAGTAATAAAGATGCGAAAGATTTATTACTTAATGGTTTTATTTATAGTAATATGGACAATTATATAAAGAGTTTAGATGAAAGAGGTGAAAAAGGTGCATAGAGAAGATTTTCCCATGCTAAATCAAGATATAATTTATTTAGATAATGGGGCAACTAGTTTAAAACCTAAAAGTGTTATCGATAAACAAGTCGATTATTATGAAAATTATAGTGCTAATGCCCATAGGGGTGACTATGATATTTCTTTTAAAGTTGATTTAGAATATGAAAATACGAGAGATTTAGTTCGTGATTTTATTGGGGCAAAAAGAAAGGAAGAAATAGTTTTTACCAGTGGTACAACTGATAGTTTAAATTTAATTGTTAATGGTTTTTTTGCCGGATTACTTGAAGCAGGGGATGAAATAATTATTACGAAAACAGAACATGCCTCTAATGTAATGCCTTGGTTTAGAGTAGCTGGCGAAACGGGAGCGGTTATTAAATATTTACCTTTAGATGATAATTATTTTGTTACTTTAGATAATTTAAAAAAAGTAGTAACACCTAAAACTAAAGTAATAAGTTTAGCATATATAACTAATGTAATTGGCGATATTAGACCAATTAAGGAAATTACGAAGTTTGCTCATGAAAGAGATATTTTTGTCGTAGTTGATGGGGCGCAAAGTGTTCCACATTTAAAGACTGATGTTAGTGATCTAGATATCGATTTTTTAGCATTTTCAGCGCACAAAATGTTAGGACCTACTGGCGTTGGTGTTTTATATGCTAAATATGAATTAATGGAAAATATTGAACCAGTAAACTTAGGTGGTGGTATGAATGAATCATTTGATACTCCAGCCGAAATGGTTTTAAAAGAAATTCCCACGAGACTTGAAGCGGGGACACCAAACATTGCAGGCGTTATTGGTTTTGGGGAAGCAATTAAATATTTAGAAAAAATTGGGATGGATAAAATTGCTGAATATGAACACAATTTAAGAAAATATTTAATTGAAAAATTAGTAACTATTCCGCATATTGATATTTTAAATTTAGAAGCCGATTCCGGAATAGTAGCCTTTAATGTTGAAGGTTTATTTGCGGAAGATGTTGCTTATTATTTAAATAAATATGGTATTTGTGTAAGAGCAGGTAATCACTGTGCTAAACTTACTAAAGATGTCGTAGGAGTTGCCAATTCAATTCGTGTTAGTTTATATTTTTATAATACGGAATCAGAAATTGATAATTTAGTTGAACTTTTAAAAGACAAAGATAAAATAATGAAAGAAATGATATAAGAAGTAGCAATACTTCTTTTTATATTGACACATTTTTATTTATGCGTTAAATTAAAAATAATTATATGTTGTAGGGGCGAAAAATGAAAGAAAAATTTAAATTTGTGGTAGATAATAGTACATATGTTAAAATTAATAATACTGAGTTAGATGAATTTGTTAATAATTTAGGTGAGTTAAATTATAAACATTGGAGTAAAGAAGTTAATTTAGATTTAGCTGAAAAAGAATGGATTATCTTAGCATTTTTAATTGAATCAATGAATTTTTGCTTTTGGATTAAACCTAAATGGAAAATAGAATATCATAATGATATATTAAGTGGCTCTAATGCTTTATTTTATAGTGTGATTAAAGAAGTAGAAAATAATAAAGAATTTTTAGATATTAATTATTTATATAAATTAAAATATGAAGACTTTAAGAAAATATTTACCCCAGTAGAAGGAGAATTGCCTTTAATTGAAAATAGATTTAATAATTTTAAAGAAGTAGTAAATGTTATACATAATGATTCTAACTTTTTTACTGAATTATTTAATATTAATAGTGATCAAGAATTATTAAAATTTATTACTAGTAAATTTATTAGTTTTGATGATAAATCATTATATAAAGGAGAAATAATTTATTTTAATAAAAGAGCAACTTTACTAGTTAATGACTTATATTATTTATCTGATACTATTAGAAAAAATATTAAAAATGTAAATAATTTAAGTGGCTGTGCTGATTACGGTATTCCAAGAACATTTAGAGATTATGGTATTTTAGAATATAATAATATTTTAGCGGAAAAAGTAGATAATGAAGAAGAGATACTGCATGATAGTAATATGGAAATTGAAATTAGAGCTAATATGTTATATGTAATTGAGTTAATTAAAGAAAAATTACAAGAAAAAGGTATTTTAATTAATTCGATTGAACTTGATAATTTAATTTGGGTGATGGGTAAAAAACAAACTAAAAAATCTAATGCTCATCATACCATAACTATTTATTATTAAGTAAAATATTGCTCAAGATGGGAGATTTAAAATTTGATGGAAACAAGAATTGTATTGACAGGAATTTTAAAAGATAATGATTTGCTTTTAATAGTAAAAAGAAATGAAAATGATGAATTATATCCAGGAGCATGGGAATTTCCTGGTGGTCATTTAGAAAATGGTGAAACTTTAAAAGAAGGTTTAAAAAGAGAACTTAGAGAAGAAATAGGATTCACTGATGAATTTGAGCCAATAATTATGCATTATTATGATGAAGTTAAAGAAAAAAATGTTGTTTTAGTGCATGATTTAGAAATTGATTTTATTATTAATGTAGATAGTACAAAAATAAATGTTAAATTAAGTGATGAACATTGTGACTATAAATGGGTTACAAAAGATTCAGAATATTTAGATGAATTTATAAAAGATAAATTGTCAAATATATAAATTACATTTATTTTTTTCTTTTTATTGACACATTTTTATTTATGCGTTAAATTATGAATGAGATGAGTAATTATGGATAAAGATTTAAGTAGAGAAATTATTTTAGAGCATTTTCAAAATCCAATTAATAAAGAAGAAACAAATAATGATAATTATAAATTAGTTAATACTAAAAATCCTAATTGTATTGATAATTTAGATATAAAAATATTATTTGAAAATGATACTATAAAAGATATTAAATTTATGGGAGAGGCTTGTGCTATTTCTACAGCATCAACATCTATTATGATTAAAAATTTAATTGGTAAAAGTATTCAAGATGCCAAAGATTATATTAATAATTTTTATCATATGTGTAATGAAGAAGAATATAATGAGAGTATTCTTAATGAAGGACTTGCTTTTCAAGATATATATAAGCAAAATAATCGCAAAAATTGTGCACTTTTACCATATAAAGGAATATTGAAAGCTATAGAAGAATATGAAAATAAATAAGTTATCAATTATTTTAATAATTATTATTCTTTTACTAGTAGGATATATAATCTATGATAAATTATATGAACCTAAAGAAATAGAAAAAGAAGAAGATACTTTAAAAATAGTAGATACTATTAATCTTGATTATGTAAATATTTATTTATTAAGTGATGGCGTGTCTTATATAGTACCTCTTAAAACTGATGAGATAAGTAGATTAGATACTACTAGTAGTTTAAAAGAAAGATTAAATACTATTTATACTCAAGCAATATATTTTGATATATTTATTAATAATTATAAATTAAAAGGTTTTAGAGTTAAACTTGATAGTGATATTAAAAAGATGTTTAAAGTAGATACTAAATATAATACTTATGTTATCTTTTTAAAAGAAAATAATACTATTGGTTTATTTAACTATGAAGAATATTATGATTTATTAAATACTAATGTTATAGATAATTATCAAGATCTTAATAATGTTTTAGAAATAAAAAATAATAAAATTATTCATTTAGATGGTAGTAGTGAAGTAATAGATTTTAAAGAGTAGTGTATTATAAATTGGAGGTAGTTATGGAAAAAGTAAATGCTAAAGATTTTTTAGGAAAAGAAGTAACCATAAAAATTGATAGGCAATTAGGTTCAAGACATCCCAAGCATGGATTTATGTATATGTTAAATTATGGCTTTATACCAAATACAATAAGTGGTGATGGGGAAGAACTAGATGCTTATTTAGTTGGTGAATTTGAACCAGTTGAAGAAAGTAATGGTAAAGTAATAGCTATAATTCATAGGACAAACGATGATGATGATAAATTAGTAGTGTCTAAAGATGGTAAAGAATATTCAGATGATGCTATTAAAGCAATGACAGAATTTCAAGAACAATATTTTGAATCTATTATTATTAGATAAATTTATCAATATTGTTATTTAAAATTTGAGTTTAAAATAAGAAGGTATTATAAAATGAGTTATAAAAAAGAATTAGAAGAATTTAGAAAGTTTAAAAAGAATTATAAATTTAAAGAATTACCAGTAGTTAAAAAAGGTGAAAAAATTTATTGTGATGGAATTTTAGTGCAAGATGAGTATGGCTCAGCTTGCGAAAGTGAAAAATGGATTAATGTTAGTTATTCTTTAAAAGGAACTTATTCCAAATTATTATCTAATCTTTTTCCTTATGATTTTAAATTTAAAGGCTATCATTTACATTCTATTGAATCTTTTTTTCAAGCAATTAAATTTCCTAATATAAAAATGCAAAAAAAGGTTTTTAACTATAGTGGTAAAGAAGCCTTAGTTTTAAAAGAGGCAACTAATTATAATTGGCAAGAAGATGGTTTTATATATTTTAAAGGTAAGAAAATTAATAGAGATTCTTTAGAATATGATTTATTAATTGATGAATTATATATTAGTGCTATTCAAAATGATTTTTATCGTAACGCTATTAAAAATTGTCCTTTACCAATAATTCATATAATTGGTAAAGAATCAAAAAAAGAAACTGTATTTACAAGATATGAATTTGAATTTATGCTTAATTGTTTACATGATTTTTTGATAGAAAATGATAAATAGAAAGATGATGATTAAATTGAAAGAAATTATATATAATTATGATAATTTAAAACCGGAGGATATTGATGAAAAAACAACTAGAGCAAGAGCTATTCTTATTAATTCAAATAATGAAGTATTAATGTGTTATTCTAATGGTTTAAAACATTATGAATTTCCCGGTGGACATTTAGAAGAAGGAGAGACTTTAGAAGAAGGGTTAAAAAGAGAAATATTAGAAGAAACTGGCATAACAATTAATGCAAAAGAGATTAAAGAATTTTACTCAATAAAATATTATTGCAAAAATTATCATAATAGTGGTAAAAATAGATTAGTAGAAATTTTTTATTATATAGTTTATTGTGATTTTAAATATGATAATTCTAAACGCCAATTAGATTCTAATGAAATTATTCAAAATTATGAATGCCGGTATATAAAAATAAATGATTTAAAAGACATTTTAATTGAGAATAAAAAAACTACTAAAGAAAATAATTCGGCTTTAGATGATATGATATTAATTTGGAATGAATTTTTAAAAACATACAGAGATTAATTACTAGGAGATTTAAATGAAAATATTATTTATATCAGATATTCATGGTATTGATGTTAATTTAAAAAAGATAGAAAGTATTATGGAAAATAAACAAATAGATAAATTAGTTGTACTAGGTGATTTATACTATGCAGGACCAACATATAATAAAAAATATGAAATTAATAGTATGAATGTTAAATATTTTTTAACTAAATATTCTGATAAAATTATTTGCCTAAAAGGTAATTGTGATACTGATGTTGATATTAAGGGAAGTGATTTTCCAATTTGTAATAATTTAGCATTAATACATGTAGATGACTTAGATATCTATTTAACTCATGGAAATGAATATAGTTTAACAAAAAACAGAAAATTTAATAGAAAAGGAATACTTGTATATGGTCATGAACACATACCTTATATAAAAAAAGATAAAGATATGATATATATTAATGTTGGTTCCATATCTTTACCTAGAGCTAATAATAAACCTACATATATGATATATGAAAATAAAAAATTTACTATTTATGATATAGAAGATAAAATAATTGATAGTATGGAATTATAAAAATTAGCAAAAAAACTATTGACATTCATTTTAAAAAGATGTGCTGTGTATTAGATTGGTGGAGTTAAATATATAGAAAAACAATAAAAAAAGCGATATAATTAAATAGCTAAAGTTGAATTTAATAGAAAGGAATATTCTTAACCAGTTAGTAAATCTATTAAGTTCAATTTTAGCGAATAAACTTAAAAGCTAACTGGTTAAGAATATTTTTTAGGATTAAAATATGAATTATGATTTAAATAATATGACACCAAGAGATATAGAAAAATTAATTGAATTTTTGCAAACA
>CANQQX010000007.1 GCA_947626115.1 uncultured Bacilli bacterium | reverse complement strand
ACTTAATGCAATTTATTTTGGACAAGTAAATGCAACTGCTTTTATAATAATTGCTTTTACTTGTCCAAGTAAGAATTTCCAAATAAATTTATTAAAAGTATTTAAAATTTTAATAAAAACTGATATAATTCTAGACATGACATTACCTCGGTTCTAAAAATATTATAAATGGTAATGTCATTTTTTAATAGGAAAATAGTAAAAAAACATACAAAAATAAAGAGGGGAGAAATAAAAATAGAAAAAAACAAGGTAAAATAGGAGAAAAATGTAAAATCTGCGTCCAAACTTTTCACACTACCCTGCTTTTTGTAAGGGGAGTTCCTATGTTAGAAGAATATTTAAAAATATTTAATGACTACTTAGAAGTTCAGGATATAAACGGGGCACTTAATTATATTGATAAAATTTTTATAGATCCAAAATATTTAAGAGTTAAAAATTTATTTTTATATCTTATGGGTTGTATAACTAAGTTACCTGATAAATACTTGGATTATACTAGAACTATTTTTAATTATGATTTAATAATGCCTGTAAGAAATGTAAGTATAACTGAAGCTAAAAATTTTCTTAAAAATGTTTTGTATCATAATTTTCTTAAAGCTACTAATATTTATTATGAATATATGGAAACTTCTTATTCGCCAGAATGTAAAAGAGCTATCCTTAATTTATTACATTTAGCAGTAGGAGTTAAAAAAAATAATAATATAATAATGAGTAATCTTTTTAAAGAAAAAGATTACACTAATATATACGTATATATTAGTAATTTAGTAAATAATTATCCTACTTATAATAATATATATATTTTGTATCTATTATTACAAGATTATATACAAAAAGATTATTTTACAAAAGGTGAAAATGATAAATATAATACTTTAGTAGAACAAGTAAAACACAAAAATTATGATCAAGTATTAGCATATTATCAAGGTGTTAGTTATAGGGAAGAAGATAACTATGAAATAACTATTATATTAGATGTTTTAAAAAATATTATAAAAGAAAAACAAACTATGTCTCCTTCTAAGATTAATGAAGATAATAAAACTACAAATTTAGATAAAGATATGTTTTTAGATTTTTTAATTAGTGTTGAAGATGTAATAGAAAAAGAAGGATTTGTCATATTAAATCCGGAAAGCAAAGAAATAAATAAAGAAATGCGAGATTTAGCTTTTTATTTACCTAATTTAGCAGCATATGAAATAGGTGGTAAAGAGAAACGAGTAGTTATAAATATGCGTAGAAATCCTTTAATGGAATTCAATGAGAGTATTTTTGAGTTAAAAAGAGAATCATATATTAAAGGTGATAATTTTACATATATTGAGTATGCCTTAGAACACTTAAAATATATTATTCCATCAGAAATAGATGCTGCTAAACTTGCTCAATCTTATTTTCGGGTTGGTTTAATCGATGAGGGATTACGAGCATTAAATTTAGCAATTGGTATAAAAGAATATGATAATAATACTATTTATTCTAGTTATATATTAAATTATTATATGATGCAAGATTATTTTATAAATAAAAATGCCAAAATGTTGGCTAAAAGTAGACAAAAATAAGTAAATATTATCTTAGTATTTATTGACTAAAAGATAAAAATAAAGTATGATATAAACATAAGTTTTCTATTGGAAAGACAAGTAATTTATTTAAATTTAATTAAAAGCGAAGACGGTTGGTGAGAAAGTCAAATTAAATAAATAAATGAAGACACTTTTTAGTTAGTAGAAACGCATATAGCGATAAAAATTAAAGACCTAGAAGTAAGGTGGTACCGTGGGATTTATTCTCGCCCTTATGTGATTCTAGGTCTTTTTTTAAAAAAGAAAGAAGGAATTTAGATGTTAAGTAAACCAAAAGGAACAATTGATGTAAAGGGTAGTGATGCATTATTATACGAATATGTCAGTAATTTAGTAAATACCATTATGGCATCTTATAATTATGAGTATATTAGAACCCCTATATTTGAGTCAAGTGAATTATTTCATCGCTCTGTCGGAGAATCATCAGATATCGTCAAAAAAGAAACTTATGATTTTCTAGATAAAGGAAATCGTAATATGACTTTAAGACCAGAAGGAACGGCTGGAGTAGTAAGAAGTTTTATTGAAGATAAAGAATATGCCTTACCAGATGTAAAAAAATATTACTATAATGGCACAATGTATCGTTATGAAAGACCTCAAACCGGAAGGCTTAGAGAATTTACTCAATTTGGAGTAGAAGTTTTAGGTAGTAATGATCCATTAGTTGATGCAGAAGTAATTAGCTTACAATATAAAATACTTGAAGCATTACATATTGATAATTTACAAGTAAATATTAATACTTTGGGAGATGCAGAATCTAGAAATAATTATCGTGATGCTTTAGTTAAATATATTGAGCCACATTTAGATGAATTATGTGAAGATTGCAAGGAAAGATTTAAAACTAATCCTTTAAGAATACTTGATTGTAAAGTTGATGCAGATAGTGAAGTATTAAAAAATGCACCAAAAACTATCGATTATTTAACTAATGATGCTAAAGTTAGATTTGATACTGTTTTAAAATATTTAGATTTATTAGAAATTGATTATGAAGTAAATCCAAAAATAGTAAGAGGTCTTGATTATTATGATCATACAGTATTTGAAGTAGTATCACTAGATAATAATGAAACGAGACAAAGTGTTTTAGGAGCCGGTGGCCGTTATAATAAATTAATTAAAGAATTAGATGGACCAGAATCATATGGTATGGGATTTGCCTGTGGTATTGATCGGATTATTAATATTTTAAAAGAAATGGATTTATATAAAAACATCAAAAGAGAAGTTGATTGTTATGTTATGTATGTCTCTGAAGAAGAAAAATTATATGCCCTAGATCTAATTCAAAGTTTAAGATTAAATGGAGTTATCTGTGAAACTGATTATTTAAATAAAGGATTGAAAGGGCAATTTAAACAAGCGGATAGACTAAATGCCAAATATTTAATTATATTAAATAATGAAGATTTACAAAAAGGTTTAGTTAATGTTAAAGATAATGTAACTAAAGAAGAAGAAAAAATTGATATATCTGAAGTTGTAGAATATATCATAGGAAATTTATAGGAAGTGATTTTTATGGAAAATATATATCGTAATCGTTATTGTGGCGAAGTATCTAAAGAAGATATTGGTAAAAGTATTAAAGTTGCTGGTTGGATTAATTCGATTCGTAATCTAGGAAGTTTAGTTTTTGTAACTTTACGTGATGAAACTGGTATTGTCCAAATTATTACGGAAGATGTCGATTTATTTAATGATGTAACAAGAGAAAGTACAGCAAGTATTACAGGTACTGTTAGAATGCGTAGTGATATTAATCCTAATATGAAAACAGGAGAAGTAGAAATTGTATTAGAAAAATTAGAAATATTAGGTAAATGTAGTAATGTTCTACCTTTTGAAATAGCGAGAAGTAAAGATGCATCAGAAGAAACTAGACTTAAATATCGTTATTTAGATTTAAGAAATAGTGAAGTACATGATAAAATTTTATTTAGGGTAAAAGTTATTGATTTTATTAGAAAAACAATGAAAGAATTAAATTTTACGGAGATTGCTACCCCAATAATTACGGCAAGTAGTCCAGAAGGGGCGAGAGATTTTGTTATTCCATCTAGAAATTATAAAGGTAAATTTTATGCCTTACCACAAGCACCGCAAATATATAAACAACTTTTAATGGTGTCAGGTTTTAATCGTTATTTCCAAATTGCGCCATGTTTTCGTGATGAAGATTGCCGGGCTGATCGTACTTTAGAATTCTACCAACTTGACTTAGAAATGAGTTTTGCCACTGAAGAAGATGTTTATGCGGTGGGTGAAAAAGTATTCTATGATACATTTAAAAACTTTACTGAAAAAGAAGTATCTAAACCACCATTTAGAAGAATACCTTACAGAGAAGCTATGGCTAAATATGGTACCGATAAACCAGACTTACGCAACCCATTAATAATTGAAAATATTACCGAAATATTTAAGAATACTGCATTTAATGGTTTTAAAGATAAAAATGTTTTAGCTATTAAAGTAGATACTTGTGATAAACCAAATTCTTGGTATAAAAAATTAGAAGAATTTATGAAAGAAAAAGGAGCCGGTGGTCTTGCCTATCTTAAAGTAGAAGAAAATGAAATAAAATCTACTATTACTAAATTTTTATCAGAAGAAGAGATAAATGATTTAAAAACTAAATTAGATTTAAAAGTAGGTAATGTTGTATTTGTTATTGCAGGTTTAAAAGAGTCAGCTAAACTTGCCGGTATTTTAAGAACAAAACTAGGAGTAGAATTAGATTTAATTGATCATAATAAATTTGAATTTTGTATTATTAATGATTTTCCAATGTATGAATATAATGAAGAAGATAAAAAATGGGATTTCGGTCATAATCCATTTAGTATGCCAAAAGGTGGGCTTGATGCTCTAGAAAGTGACGATATTGAAAATATTGTTGCCTATCAATATGATTTTGTTTGTAATGGTAATGAAATGGCTTCAGGAGCAGTTCGTAATCATGATATTGAAATTATGAAAAAAGCATTTGCCATTGCCGGTTATGATGAAGAGGTTATCAAAAATAAATTTAGAAGTTTGTATACGGCCTTCCAATTTGGAGCCCCTCCTCATGCGGGGATGGCACCT
Organism: uncultured Bacilli bacterium; assembly: GCA_947626115.1. Taxonomy (GTDB): domain Bacteria; phylum Bacillota_I; class Bacilli_A; order RF39; family UBA660; genus SIG200. Next base: position 43,599 of record CANQQX010000007.1, on the reverse strand, counting down.
GGAATTGATCGGATTGTAATGCTTTTAACTGATGAAGAAAATCTAAGAGAAGTTCAAGTATTCCCACCTAATGTATCAGGCATGGATTTACTTATGGGAAGCCCTAACGAGCTTGATGAAAAACAATTAAGAGAATTGCATATAAAAGTAAGAGATTAAAGGAGAATAAAAGATGGATTTAAAAGATTTATTTAAAGATACTAAAAATTATTTAGATAAAGAAGTTACTATTTGTGGTTGGATTAGAAATCATCGTGATCAAAAAACATTTGGCTTTATCGATTTTTCTGATGGTACTTGTCAAGAACACTTACAAGTTGTTTATGATGAAAAATTAAGTAATTTTAATGAGATAAAGAAGTTACTTGTAGGTTGTGCTATATCAGTTACTGGTAAAATAGTTGAATCTAAAGGTAATCAAGATATTGAAATGCAAGCCAATAAAATTGAGCTTTTAGGAGATTGTCCCGAAGATTATCCGATTCAACCTAAAAGACATACAAGAGAATTTTTAAGAGAGCAAGCATACCTTCGTCCAAGAACTAATCTATTCCAAGCAGTATTTAGAGTTAGAAGTATTGCCGCTTATGCAATTCATAAATATTTTCAAGAAAGAGGATATGTTTATTTTCATGCCCCAATAATTACCGCATCTGATTGTGAAGGGGCTGGGGAAATGTTCCAAGTAACGACACTACCACTTGATAAAATAAAAGGCGAAGTAGATTATAGTAAAGATTTTTACGGTAAATTAACTGGTCTTACTGTAAGTGGCCAATTAGAAGCTGAAACTTTTGCTCTAGCTTATAAAAAGACATATACTTTTGGACCAACTTTTAGAGCAGAAAACTCTAATACGAAAGTACATGCTTCTGAATTTTGGATGATTGAACCAGAAATTGCTTTTTGTGATTTAGATGGTGATATGGATATTATGGAAGATATGCTTAAATATGTCGTTAAATATGTCTTAGATAATGCCCCAAAAGAGATTGATTTCTTTGATAAATTTGTCGAAAATGGTTTAAAAGAAAAACTTACGAAACTTATAAATAGTAAATTTACAAGAATTGATCATGAAGAAGTTATTAAAATATTAAAAGAAGCACCAGTTAAATGGGAATTTACACCTGAATATGGTGAAGATATTGCTAAAGAACATGAAAAATATATTACGGAATACTTTAATGGACCAGTATTTATTAAAAATTGGCCAAAAGATATTAAAGCTTTCTATATGAAACAAAACGAAGATGGTAAAACGGTTGCCGCTGTTGATCTAGAAGTTCCAGGTGCTGGAGAGTTAATGGGCGGCTCTCAAAGAGAAGAAAGTTATGATAAATTACTAAACAGAATGAAAGAACTTGGTATGGAAACGGAAAGCATGAATTGGTATCTAAATTTAAGAAAATTTGGGGGATGTGTTCATTCCGGTTTTGGTATGGGCTTTGAAAGATTACTTATCTATCTTACTGGCGTAGATAATATTCGTGATGTTATTCCATATCCAAGAACACCAGGAAACTGTGAATATTAAGGTGATATAATGAAGTTTACAAAAGAATTAGTTGATAATTTAGCGGATAAACTATTAATTGGTTTAACAGAAGAAGAAAATAAACTGGTTTTAGATGAATTTGATATAATTGATCAAAATATGGAACTTATCACAAAGATACCTGATATAGAGAAAGTTGAACCAATGACTCATACTTTAGATGATTTTGAGTACGTTTTAAGAAGTGATGAAAAAGAAGAAAGTATTCCAATAGAAAAGTTACTGCAAAATTGTAAAAGTCATGAAGGAAGAGAAATTGAAGTTCCGAAGGTAGTAGGTTAGGTGATTAATGATGTATATGAATAAAGCAATTGAAGAATTACACGAACTTTTAAAAAGTGGCGAAGTTACACCAGAAGAATTAGTAAATGAATCTTTAAAACTATCAAAAGAAATCCAAGATAAATGTAATGCTTTTGTTACGATAATTGATAAGCCTAAGATTATGCCAGCAAACGAAAATATGCTTTCAGGTATTCCTTTTGGCATTAAAGATAATTATTCTACGGAAGGTATTCTTTCGACTGGTTCATCTAATACATTGAAAGATTATGTACCTTTTTATACTGCAACTGCCGTTAAAAATTTAGAAAAATGTGGGGCAATTGCCATAAATAAAACGGCTTTAGATGAATTTGGTATGGGTGGAACAGGTACTACTTGTCATACTGGTACAGTTCACAATCCTTGGAATTTAAAGAGAATGTGTGCCGGATCTTCATCTGGTAGTGCTGCTGCTGTAGCTGCCGGTGTTTATCCTTTTGCTTTAGGTAGTGATACAGGTGACTCTATTAGAAAACCGGCTGCCTATTGTGGTATTGTTGGCTATAAACCTACCTATGGTATGATTAGCAGATATGGCTTATTTCCTTTTGCATCATCTCTAGATCACTGTGGTTGTCTTACTAGATCAGTTAAAGATGCTGCAATAGTTATTGATGCGATGAAAGGTATCGATAAAAATGATCAAACAAGTTGGGATTCATCTAATATGCATTTATATGAATCAATTGATGGTAAGGTAAAAGGTAAGAAATTATTTTATATTAAAAATGTAGTTGATTTAGAAAATTATCAAAATCCAACTGAAGAATTTAAGAAACACATCAATAATTTTCATAAAACTCTTGAGATTTTAGAAAAGTGTGGTGTAACAGTAGAAGGAGTAGAAATAGATAAAACTCTACTTAATGCAATTCCCAGCGTTTACGTTTGTTTATCTTGTGCCGAAGCCACATCTAATATGTCTAATTTAACTGGTATTATCTTTGGTCCAAGAGGGAATGGCGAAAATATCAACGAAATGATGAAAGATCATCGGACAAAAGGTTTTTCACCACTTATTAAAAGAAGATTTGTAATTGGTTCATATATCTTACAAAAGGAAAACCAAGAAAAATACTTTGTTAATGCTCAACGGGTTAGAAGATTAATCGTCGATAAAATGAAAGAATTATTTAAAACTTATGATGGCCTTATTATGCCAGTTGGAACAGGTATAGCACCTTTCCTTGATAATCCAAAAGATTCAGTATCTAATGATGATGTCAGCGTTTTAGAAGAACATTTACAAATTGGTAATTTTGGAGGATTCCCATCTATAACTATTCCTGATGGTTTTATTGATAATATGCCAGTTGGTATTAATATTACTAGTAATTGTTATGATGATATAAATGTTTTAAATATTGCTTATGCTCTAGAAAGAGAAATGCCATATAAAAATCAAATTGCTAAGGAGAGTGAAAAATAATGGGAAAATATAAAGCAGTTATTGGCTTAGAAATGCACTGTGAACTTACTAGTAATACGAAAGTTTTCTCAAGTGCGGAAAATTCCTATAATGATACTCCTAATGCTAATGTAAGACCTGTTGATATGGCTTTTCCAGGAACACTTCCAGTTGTCAATATTGAATGCATAAGAAAAGCCTTATTAATGTCTATGGTCCTTAATTGCACACAACCTGAATATATGTATTTTGATCGCAAAAATTATTATTATCCCGATCTTCCTAAAGGTTATCAAATTACGCAAATGCATGCTCCTGTTGGTGTAAATGGTAAAATAACTATTGATGTAGGTGGCAAAGATAAAGAAGTATTAATTCACGATATTCATCTTGAAGAAGATTCAGCATCACTAGATCATTATCGTGACATATCATTAATTGATTACAATAGAGCAGGCGTTCCTTTACTTGAACTTGTAACTGAACCATGTTTTTATTCCGCTGAAGAAGCCGTAGCATTCTTAGAATACATGCGAAGAATTTATCAATATTGTGGTGTATCAGAAGCCGATACTAAAAAAGGACAAATAAGATGCGATGTCAATGTTTCAATAATGGATGAAGATGCAACTGAACTTGGAACAAAAGTAGAAATGAAGAATATTAATTCATTTGCTAATGTCTATGATGCCATTAACTATGAAATAAAAAGACAAACTGAACTAAAAGATGCCGGACGCTATGATGAAGTAGAACAAGAGACTAGAAGATTTGATGAAGAAACTGGTACTACTATTAGAATGCGTAGTAAAGTTGATGCTATTGATTATAAATATTTTGTTGAACCTAATATTCCTAAATATAAAATAACTAAAGAATGGTTAGAGGAAATTAAAAAAGATATTCCGATGCTTCCAAGAGAAAGAAAAGAATATTATATAAATAGATTAGGTTTATTAGAATATGATGCTAATATTATTATTAAAGAAAAAGATTATGCTGATTATTTTGAAGAATGTGTAGATATTGGTATTAATCCAAAAACTGCCGCTAATTATTTAATTGTTCAAATTATTGCTTATTTAAATAAAGAAGGCATTACCTTACATGATTTCTATTTAACACCTAAATTACTTTATCAAATAACTAGTGAACTTGATAAAGGTACTATATCTTCTAAACAAGCTAAAGAAATATTTAATAAATCTATTATGGAAGGGAAAGAACCTAAAACATATATTACTAGTGATAATGCCCAAATATCTGATACAGATGCTTTAAATAGTATAATAGATGATATATTAAATAATAATGAGTCTCAAATTGAAGCATATCATAATGGTAAGACAAATTTATTTGATTATTTTGTTGGTCAAGTTATGAAAGAAACTAAAGGTAAAGCAAATCCAACCATAGTTAAAGATATTTTAAGAAAAAAATTAGATTAGATATTTACAAATAAGTATTTATTGGTTAATATTAAAAGTGGGTAGAGAAGACTATAAAGTAAGTCTTCTTTTTGCTTGCCCAACTTTTGAGGTAACATATGGCAAAATTAAAAATTTATATTGATGAAAGTGGTGATTTTGGTTTTACGGAAAAATCTTCTGAATTATATGTTGTATCATTTGTCTTTCACGATACTTCTAAATCTATAAAACCTAAAATAGATTTTCTAAATGAAAAATTAAAATCACTAAATTATAATGGTATGATTCATACAGCAGATTTAATTGCTAATCGCAATGAATATGCCAAAATGAAATTAGAAGATAGAAAGAAAATATTCTCATCTTTATTTTACTTTGCTTTAAAATGTGATATTAAAATAAAATCAATTGTAGTAGATAAAAAGTATAAAAATAATAAAATACAATTAAGACAAGATATTATAAATAAACTTAAAACTATGTTAGAAAAATATAATGAGTATTTTTCTAAATTCGATAATATAATTATTTATTATGATAATGGTCAAGAAAAACTAATGAATATTTTAAAAGAAGTGTTTGAAAATTATAATTTTGAAATAATTGAAGAATTTAATCATAAAGAAGAGAGATTATTTCAAATTGCGGATATGTTATGTGTATTAAGTAAAGTTGATTTTAAGTCTAATAAAAATGTAATATTAAATAATCAAGAAAAATATTTTTTTAGTACTTTTGAAATAGAAAAAAAGATAAAAGATTTATATAAGAAAAATTTATCATAAAAAAACAACCTGTTATAGTTGCTTTTTTAAGCGGCACATTCTGTCCGGCTACGGGTCGAGTCCTTACCACGCCACAAATTAATGTGTTGATTCAGACTCGCAAGAAATAATACAATTATTTCTAATATATATTATGCCTTGTTTAATTAATTATATTATATAAAATTTATATTGTAAAGAGTTTTAGCAAACTTTTTGAGTAAAAAGTCCTATTTAAATCATTAAAAAAAACAACCTATTACAGTTGCTCTTTTAAGCGGCACATCTGTCCGACTACGGATCGAGTCCTTACCACGCCACAAATTAATGTGTTGATTCAGACTCGCAAGAAATAATACAATTATTTCTAATATATATTATGTCTTGTTTAACTAATTATATAATACTTTCTTACTATTGTAAAGGACATTATAAATGAATTTTAATTCAATAATTTGACAATTTTTTTAATACTTATATGCTACACTAGATTAAGGTGATAAAGGTATGAAAAAGAATATAATATTAATATTATTTTCCCTTATATCTGGTGTTTTATTTACAATATTTATTTTAAATAAAGAAAATATATATGCAAAAGAAGAATATTTAGTTTATGCCTTTCAAGTTGGAGTTTATGAATCAGTAGATAATGCTCAAGATATGATTAGTAAACTACCTTCTGGCATATCTATAAAAGAAGATAACTTATATAGAGTTTATAGTGCAATCTATAAAGATATTGATTTAGTCAATAAAATGATTACTTATTTTAAAGATAATAATATTAATATTTATTTAAAAACAATTAATGTATCAAAAGATTTCTATTATATATTAGATAATTATGAAAAAATAATTAGTAAAACTGAAGATACAGCAGTCTATGATAAAGTTAATCAAAGTATTTTAAATACTTATTTAGAAGGTATGAATAATGACTAAATTTATTAAAGAAAATTATTTATTTTTAATAGTATTTTTATTAATTATATTAAAAGAACCAATTTATCGTTTATTTACGATTAAAGATAATATATATACGCCAACTAGATGTGCCCTAACTGAACAAGACTATAATAAATTACTTGAATTTAGTGAAATAGATTTAATATATGAAACCGATTATTTAAATACTTATATAATTTATAAAGATATTTATAATTATTTAAATGAAATAACTATCAGAGGAGGTAAAGATCAAAATTTAGATAAAAATCCGGTTATTTATGATAATACTTTAATTGGAGTAATAGATAAAGTAAATAAAAATAGTAGTACAGTTAAATTAATTACGAATAAGGATAGTAAAATATCCGTTAAAATAAATGAACAAATTGGGTTACTTGAATATAAAAATGATAAGTTAATCGTAAGTAATATAAGTAGTGATGCTAAAATTAATATCGGAGATCAAATATTTACTTCAGGATTAGGTAATATTCATGAAAATATTTATATAGGTACAGTTAAAAATATATTAAATGATAATAAAAATATTGAACTTATTATTGAAGTAGATTATAACTTAAAAATTAAAGATATCGATTATGTGACAATTATTAAGGAGACTATATGATACTTTTACTTATTTTATTAGATATATTAATTAATAATTATACTAAATATTCATCTTATTTCTTTTTAATCTACTTATATAATAAACCCTATAAATATTATTTACTTACTGGTATCATTTTAGATTTTATCATATTTAATACTTACTATTATAATATTATTATTTTATCTTTAATGTATATAATTAATCATATATTTAAAGATTTAAATAAAAATAATTTCTATGTCTTTATGTTTTATATGCTTTTTAATTATATAACCTATATAATACTTAGTAATATATTTATAAATGGTATGTATAATATTTTAATTAATATTGGTTTTAATCTAATTATTAATTTATTATTTTATATCCTTTTTTATAGAACAATTAAGACTAGTAAAATAAATTAAAGTATGTTAAAATAAAAAGCACTTTTAAGGGGGAGCCTTTATGGGTGAAGTAGATATAGCCATAGAAGAAGTAAAAAAATTAATTAGCCAAAATATTATACGTGATTCTATATTAGAAAAGTCTACCAATTTTGAAGGATATCAAGATATATATTATCAAACTAATGAAAATATTACTGATTATTTAAGTCTAATAGATATAGCTAATAAAGAAAATGCTTTATGTGTCGCTGGCAGTGGTGATCAAGCTTTTTCTCTTATCTATAAAGGAATTAACGAAATTGATTTATTCGATGTCAATAAATTTACGGAATACTTTATTTTTGGCTTAAAAAAAGCTATGATATTAAAATATAGTTATGATGAATATATAAATACTTTAAATAAATTAATTATCCAAATGACTAATCCCAGCGAAATAAATGAGATTATATTTGATTTACTATCATATATGGATGAACCTTATAAAATTTTTTGGCAAGCTATTTTAGAATACAATTGGAAATTACAAAAAGAATTAAATATTTATACTAATTTTATGTATGGTTTAAATGTTAATGCAGGTTTAAAAATAATTTCTAACTTTTGTCCATTTCTTACCAGTGAAGTAGATTATAATAGCTTAAAAAATAAATTATCTACAGTTAATATGCAATTCAAATATTGTAATGCTATAAACTTACCAGATGTATTTAATAAAAACTATGATTTAATTTTATTATCTAATATTTTAGACTATGCTTATATTTATTGGGGATATAATTGGAAAATTCAAAATTTAAATAATTATATTGCTAATTTACTAAAAATGCTTAATAATAATGGTATTATATTTTTACATTATATTTTTTATGCAAGTAAACCATTTCATCAATCTGATTTTTTTACTCCTTACCTAGATTATAATTATGAATTAGCAAATTTAAAAAATAAGCATCAAATTATATTAATTCGTAAATAAGAAAGAGTGAATTTAAATGAGTGAGTTAACTAAAGCTATAAATGAAGTTAAAAAAATAATTGATATTAATATGTTTGGAGCAAAAAATTATGATTCTACTAATTTATTTGATGGATATCAAAGAGTATATTTTCAAACTAATGAAAATATAGATGGTTATTTACAATTATATGATATATCACTAAAAGAAAAAGCCTTATGCGTCGCTGGCAGTGGTGATCAAGCTTTTTCACTAATTGCCAAAGGAATAAATAATATTCAATTATTTGATATCAATAAACTTACTGAATATATGGTAATTGGTCTTAAAAAAGCAATTATTTTAAAATATAATTACTCTGAATATTTTGAAGTAATGATAAAACTTATTAATCCGCAAACTAATTTTATGGATATTTATAATATTATAAGTAGTTTAATTCCTTATATGGAAGAAAAATATCAATATTTTTGGTATGAAGTAATAAACTATTATAAAATGCTCCAAATAAGTGAAAAGAGTAATTATAACTTAATTCATATGTTAAGTTTAACTAATATTGAACAACTAATTAGAAATAATTCTTCATATTTAAATACGGAAGAAGATTATAATATACTAAGAAATAAATTAAAAGAAGTTGTAATTGATTTTAAATATGCAAATGCTTTAAATTTAAAAAGAGAATTTAAAGATAATAAATTTGATTTAATTTTACTTTCTAACATTTTAGATTATTTTCATATGTATTGGGGTATTAATTGGCCTATTTCCTATTTAAATAAATATGTTGATGGCTTAGCTAATATTATGAATGATAATGGTATTCTTTATTTACATTATGCATTTACGCCTTATATTTGGCCAAGATTATTTAATAGTACTAATATTAAAATAAGTAATTTACCTTCAATTTATGAAATAAAAGAAATAGAAAATTTAAATAATTTAAAGCAAAAAGATTCAATAATTTTAAAAAGAATGCGATAAAATAATACTTAAGTGAATATATTTTAGTGGGAGATATTTATGAAAAAAATAGATGATTACACTAAAATAAGTCATAAGAGTTATAGTAGTAAAACAACTGATTTAAGTAATAAAAAGATTAAATATTTAAAAAATCTAATTACTAGAAGTTTACTTAGTATTATTTTAATTATCAGTATTTGTATTTTAATTAAAGTAAATGATAATAATAAAGTAATGGTTAATAAATATTTATATGAAGATTCTTTAAGTTTCACGAAAATAAATAATTGGTATCAAGATAAATTTGGTAAACTTTTACCTAAAGTAGAGAATAAAGATGAATTAGTCTTAAATAGTGATGATTTTAAAAGTTATAAATATTCTTCTTATAAAGATGGGGTAAAAATAGATATTAGTAAAGGTAGTCCAGTATCTTTACTTAATGGGGGAATAGTTGTGTTTATTGGCGAAAAAGAAGGCTATGGTAATACTTTAATCTTACAAGGTAATGATGGGATAGATTATTGGTATGGTAATATTACAAATACTAATGCTACATTATATGATTATTTAGAAAAAGATACTTTAATCGGGGAAGCTAATGATGATTATATTTATTTAGTATTCCAAAAAGATGGCCAGTATTTAAGTTATGAAGAATATCTTAAATAAAATAAAAATTAATAGTTATACTTACTTTTTTATCTTTATTTGTCTTCTCTGTGGTTATATTAAAAATATTTGTATTATCTTTACCATATGTTTAATTCATGAATTAGGTCATATAATAATTACGAAAATATTCCATTTTGAAATAGTTAAAATAGAAATACTTCCTTTTGGAGGATATACCACCATTAATAAAAAAATAAATAGTAATATTAATCATGATTTATTAATTGCATGTGGTGGTTTTATATCCCAATTTATTTTATTAATATTAGTCTTTCTATTTAAAAATCATTTCAATATTTTAACTTATCATTTAATTATTGAATATAATTTAATTCTTATCATTTTTAATATGCTTCCCATTATTCCCCTAGATGGCAGTAGAATTTTAGAACTATTATTAGAAAAATATTTTTCTTATCATAAAGCTTACCATTTAATAATTTATATATCCATTATTAGTATTGTTTTATTTATCTTTATAAATTACCATTATAAATTAGATAATTATTTTATTATTACTTTTCTTATCTATAATACGATTATTTATTTTATAAATTATAAGTATATGCAGAAGAGATTTTTATTAGAAAGATATCTATATGATTTAAATTATCAAAAAATAGATAATAAAACAAAGAATATAAAAGATTTAAAGAAAAATGTCTATCATTATTTTAAAGAGAATAATCATTATGTAAATGAAAAGGTAAAAATAAAGGAAAGTCTTTATTTAAAGGGTAAAACAATTGACAAATAGCGGATTTTTTGCTAAAATTTAAATGTTTTAAGTCATTTCGGAAAAAACCGCACTAAAAAGGTTATAAGTTACATTAGTACACCTTAAGGGCGCGACTTAAAGAAAATATTATAAGGAGGTATGAAATGAAAGCTGTATTTGTAACAGGTGGAAAACAATATTATGTTTCTGAGGGCGATGTAATTTACGTTGAAAAACTTGCTGCTGAAGTAGGAAGTACAGTTACATTTGATGAAGTTTTATTTGTTGATGGTGTAGCTGGTAATCCAACAGTTAAAGGTGCATCAGTTGAATGTAAGGTTGAAAAACAAGGCAAAGATAAAAAGATTATTGTTTTCAAATATAGACCTAAAAAGAAATATCGTAAAAAACAAGGACATCGTCAACCATATACAAAACTTGTTGTTACGAAAATTAATAAGTAATTATGATTAAAGTAAATTATAATGATAAGAGTATTAAAGTAAGTGGTCATGCTAATTTTAATACTTATGGTAATGATATTGTTTGTGCAAGTGTATCAAGTATTATTTATACCACTATTAATGGTATATTAAATATTGATAGTAAGTCTATTAGTTATAAAGATGATGAAATATTAGAAATTAATATTTTAAAAAATGATGATATAACTAAGAAGTTAATTAATAATATGCTTGATTTACTTAAAGAGTTAGAAAAACAATATCCCAAAAATATAAAAATAGTAAAGGAGAATTAAGATGTTATATATTAAGTTAGATATCCAAAGATTTGCCCATGTTAAAGCGCAAGGTTCAACAAGAAATGGTAGAGATTCTGCTGGCCGTAGACTTGGTGCTAAAGCTAGTGATGGTGAATTAGTTTCTGCTGGCTCAATTTTATATCGTCAAAGAGGGACTAAAATTTATCCCGGTACTAATGTGGGAATGGGTAAAGATCATACATTATTTAGCAAAGTAAATGGTATTGTTAAATTTGAAAGACTAGGAAGAGATAAAAAGAAAGTAAGCGTTTACGAAGCAAAGTAAATGCTTTTTTTTGCATAAAAAAAATTCCATAAATGGAATTAATCATCAAATTTAGCATCGACATAATAAATAGGTCGTCCTTCTTTAAAATATTGTTTTTCAAAATCAGTCATGATATTTTTAATTGGATTTTCATCATGATGTAAATCAAGACTAACTCTCTCAAATACATACCAATATTTTGATAGACTTTCGAGTGAATAAGCAAATAAACCTTTATTATCAGTTTTTAATATGATATGCTTATTCTTTTTAAAGATCTTATCATATAATTTTAAATAACTTTCGTGCGTAAATCTATTTCTCTCATCTCTTCTTTTGGGCCATGGCTCAGAAAAAGTTAAGTATATAGTAGTAATCTCTTTGCCGAAAATCTTATCGATATCTCTGGCATCGGCATTAATTAGTTTTAAATTATTTAATTTAGTATTTTGTAATCTTTCGGTAGCCATAACCATTTGGGATGCATATAATTCTAAACCAATAAAATTCTTATCAGGATATTCTTTTGCCATATTAATGATAAAATCACCACGACCCATCCCAAGTTCTAAACAAATAGGATTATTATTACCAAATAAATCATGCCATTTATTTTTATATTTGGTAGGATTCTTAACTAAATAGGGACTTTTTCCAATAATGGCATCAGCATTTTTAATTACATTATATTCCATAAGTATCACTTCCAGGTATATTTTATCATAAAATTATAAAATAATTAACTTAATTAATAATAAATATTATCCATAAATAAAATATCTCATAGTATAACAATTATCTTTCAAAATAAAAAAATGAATAATTAAATAAAAAACTGAACATAAAAATTTTCAAAAATCATTTTTATTCTCTTGACTCGCGGGGGGGGGTATATTATAATTATCTTATAATAAAAGGAGAGTACAATGATAGAGAAAATAACTAAATATAAAAAGTATATTATATTTATAACAATAATGCTAGTATTAGTTATTTTATTTATGAATATAAAATATTTATTACCCAAGAAATATGAAGAATTACCAGAGATAAAGTTAAGAGAAATAAAAAGTAGTAAATCATTTGCCATAATGGTGCAAAATGGTGATGGTTATGAAGAATACAGTAGTGAAGATAATAATTGGCCAGGATCAGATTATGTTTATAAGGAAGCAAAATGTACAGATAATAATGGTTCATTAATAGAGAATGCCATAACATTTGCAAGTGAAACAAAAACAGTAATATTAGAAACTGATAAAACAGTTTCTTGTACATTATATTTTGATGAGAAACCAAAAACCATTGAATATTTAAGAACAAAAGACACTCAAGGATATTTAAGTGAAGACTTACAAGGTGGAATGTATAGATATCAAGCAGCCCCAGCAGATGAGACGGAAGCAGCACAAATGACAAACTGGATCTGCTTTGGAACAACCGAGAATTGTGGAACAAGCGATGATCGAATAAAGAAATATATGTACAGAATAATAGGAATTACCAAAGAAGGTGAAATGAAATTAATCAAAGAAACATTTGTAGAAGAAGAATCAGTTTCTAAATTTGCATGGAATGACGAATATGATATGTATGGTGAAGGAACAACGGCATGCCCTAATCACACATGTCCAGAATGGAATGGAGCAGACTTGTTTAAAAGAATAAATGGAACAGCAAACGGAACAATAGCCGGTGGTGGTGATACAAATGATGGAGTAGATAATGATACAGATATCTTCGTAGATAGTGTACAATATGAATATTTACGCTCTGGGGATAAGGTAAATGGAGAAACAGCCAGTATATGGTACACTTTAATAAGTGATCATGAATGGATGTATGGGGATACAGAGACAGATACAACTGATACAGCAACATACGATGGGTACAATGTATATCAAATAGAAACAGGCCAAAAAGAAACAACACACTATGTTCAAAAAAAAGAAGGGGAATATTGGGTGACAGAAGAAACATATAAATGGCCATCAACAAATAAAGTAAATGCAAAAATAAGTTTAATGTATATACATGATTATATATATGCCTATCCGGATGGAACTCCAGGAGGTTATAGTACTGCAAAAAACGCATGGATATTCTACGGAAAAGATAGTTTAAATCCAAGTGGCAATTACGAGTGGTTAAGTACCCGCTGGGGACCGGTGACCGGTGGTACTTTTGTCGTGCGTGCACGCAACGTGAGTTCTTATGGTTTCGTGAATTACGACTTCTTGAACAAAAATTTCGGTGTGAGACCTGTCTTCTATCTTGAGTCAAAAGCAAAAATAGCAAGTGGTGAAGGTACAAAAACTGATCCGTTTATATTATCTTTTTAAGGAACGTTTTGTTTCTTTTTCTATAATTTAATATTTCATAATTATAAAACCTATGATATAATTTTTAATAGATAATAGGAGTTATGTGTGATGAAAAAGTTTTTTACTAGTTTAATATTATTTATATTATTATTAATACCTAATGTAAGTAAAGCTGCTATTACATGTAGTACTGATAAACATAGTGCTGAAGCTAGTATTGATAAAGAAAAAATTAAAATTGGTGAAACTACCCAAATCACAGTTAAAAGTGAAGATACTTATCAAGTAGAATATAAAATAGCTCCGAAAGATTTTGCAACAATAAATGATGATGGCTTAGTTAAAGCTACTAAAGATGGAAGTATAAAAGTAAATTTAACTATAAACTTTTTAAAAGAAAATGATGAAATAGATGATTCTTGTAAAATATCTATACCTTTAGAAATAACTTCTAATGATTCTAGTTTAAAAAAATTAACTTTAGAAGAATATGATATAAGTTCAATATTTAAAAGTAATAAGTTAGATTATGAAGTAAAATTACCATATAAATTTGATAAAATTAATATTATAGCGGAAGCTTCTAGTGGTACAGCAAAAATTACTGGAACTGGTAATAGATATTTAAATGAAGGAAATAATGAATACAATATTGTTGTTACAGCTTCTGATGGTTCATCTACTACATATAAAATATCTATTATAAGAGAAGAAGCCAGTGATGATGCTACATTAAAAAGTTTAGTAATTGAAGGGTTATCTTTAAATCCAAAATTTCAAAAAGATATTTATAAATATAATTTAGAAGTAGATAAAAATATAGAAGAAATAATTATTAAAGGTGAACCAACTTATGAATCTGCTAAAGTTTATGGTATAGGAAAAATTAAATTAGCTACTGGAATTAATACTCACTATATTAGAGTAGTAGCAGAAAATGGTAGTGAAGTAAAATATGAATTAATTATTAATAAAAAATTAGGTACAAGTAATTTAACAAGTTTAGAAGTTACTGGCTATAATTTAAACCCATCATTTAATAGCGAAATTTATACTTATAATTTAACTATACCCAATAATATTAATAAATTAGATATTAAAGCAGTTGGTAGTGATAATGATCAAATAGAAATAATTGGTAATGAGAATTTAAAAGATGGGGAAAATGAAATATTAATAAGTATAACTAATAATGATAAAACTACTACAACTTATAAATTAATAGTAAATAAATTAAGTAAAGAAAAAGAAACAGTTATTAAAAAGAATAATACTTTAATTAAAATATTACTAATAATTTTTATTATTTCTATTATAATTATGGCAACTTGTATATGGATATTTATTAAAAGAAATTATAAAAGAAAAATAGTATTAGATTTAAAAAAGAATAAAAGGTGATTTAAATGTTTGGCAAAATACTTTATATAAGTGATAATATAGCTCATGTTGAAAATAAGATGAATAGAGAAGTAGTAGCGGATTTAATGAATGTTCATGTTATTTTTGAAGCTCCAAATCAAAGAATTTTAGGAGAAGTTATCGAACTAAATGACGATGTTATCAAAATAAGATTTTTAGGAGAGTATCAAAATAAAAATTATTTAAATGGTGTTTTAAGAAAACCTTCTTTAAATTCTACTATTAGAGTAATTAATGGCGAAGAATTAATGGAATTAGTTGGTACATATACTAATCAATCATTTATTTTAGGTAATTCAGCCATTTATAAAAACTTTAAAGTTTGTCCATCAATTAATAGTTTATTTTCTAACCATTTAGCTATATTTGGTAACTCTGGGTCTGGTAAATCATGTGGGGTAGCAAGAATTGTCCAAAATATATTTGCTAATAATGCGATGAATCCCGTTAATGCTAATCTATTTATTTTTGATGCTTATGGTGAATATAAAAATGCCTTTTCTAAGCTAAATGAAATAAATCCTAATTATCAATATAAATTTATTACCACTAATCCAAAAGTTGAAGATGGTGACTTTTTACTAGATATTCCGCTTCACCTACTTAATTTAGATGACTGGGCTTTACTTTTACAAGCATCAAATCACTCTCAACTACCTATTATTGAAAATACAATTAAACTAGCTAGAATTTTTAGCCAAGAAAATGAAGAGAGTAGACGACTTAAAAATCATTTAATAGCGAAAGCCTTACTTGCGGTTTTATTTAGTAGTGAAACTACTGCTAATAAGAAAAACGAAATATTTCAAATAATTGAAGTTTGTAATACTCCTGAATTTAATTTTAATTCCGAGATTCCCGGAGTAGGATATACACGGATATTCTCTGAATGCTTTGAAATAGATTCTCATGGTAATTTTGGTGAAAGTGTTTTAATAACCGATTATATTTTAAAACATATTTTAGATGATACCGTAGAATTTCCTGAACCAGAAGGAGCATATTATACTCTAAAAGATTTTGCTAATGCCTTAGAATTTACTCTAATTAGTGAAGGATTTCAAAATAATGATAATCTATATAGTGATGCTATTATTTTAAAGGTTAGACTTAATACTATTATGACTAGTAAAGTAGGAAGTTATTTTACTGGTACAAGATATATGCCAATTAATGAATATATTAGTAATTTAATTTATAAAAATGGGGTTAAATCACAAATAATTAATATTAACTTAGAAGATATTGATGATGTTTATGCTAAAGTAATCGTTAAAATATTCTGCCGTTTAATGTTTGAGTATTCCAAAAGTTTAGAACAAAGAGCAAGTATTCCTTTTCATTTGTTCTTAGAAGAAGCTCATAGGTATATACAAAAAGATAATGATACTTTCTTAATTGGTTATAATATTTTTGATCGTATTGCTAAAGAAGGTCGTAAATATGGTGTAATTCTTGATATTATTAGCCAAAGACCAGTTGAAATATCTGATACAGTTATTGCCCAATGTTCCAATTTCTTAATTTTTAAAATGACCCATCCATTAGATATTAAATATATTGAAGAAATGCTACCAAATATTTCATCTGATATAGTTGAAAAACAAAAAACATTACAACCTGGTACTTGTGTTGGTTTTGGGGGAGCTTTTAAAATACCAATGATTGTTAAACTGGATCTGCCAAATCCTAAACCATACTCATCAAATTGTAATGTATCATCATGTTGGAGTGCTGCTAAAAGCAATTAAACATTGCTTTTTTTTATTGGTTATTTTATAATAAAAACTTGTAATTAGGAGGGCTTTATTATGCATTTCTACAGTATCGATATAAATAAAGAAAATAATGTAAAAAAATTATGTAAATGGGTTAAAGAAGAAAAAGAAACTTGTCAAGAATATGCTTATATTTTAACTGATGAATTTACAGAATGGTTTAATAAATTATTTGCTTTAATTAAATATAATTGTGATTTTTATCATTATGATAATACCAAAACATATAATTATGCAATTGTTTTATACGATGTTTTATGTGATTATATAAGCTTTCAAGAGCAAAATGATGAAAAGAAAACTGATTTAACATATTCTATTAATAGAAATATCAAAGTAAATAATAATATATATAATATGGTAATATTAAGTCCAACTCAATATTCACCACAATCAGCAAAATTAGGAAGCATTTATATTCAAGCATTAAATGATGATGCAAAATATGATTTTACTTTACAAGATTTACAAAATTTTGTAATTGAACAAATAAATATGCGAAAAAATATTCCTTTAACATTTATTGATGAAATAGTAAAATTCTTAGAAGAAAATGGATTTAATCCAGAAGATATAATAAATGCTTTACAAATAAATTATGCTAAAGTGACTAATAAACAAATTATAAGTCATACAGAAAGGAAAATATAAAATGAAAAAAATAGCTAAAGAAACATTGGAATACTTTTTATCTGAAGATTTTACTAATTGGTTAATTAATTCTGTAAGTAATATGCAATTTAGTAATAATACCCAAGAAAAATTATTTACATTTTATACTGTAATTGAACATTATATTGAATTAAAAGATATAAAGGGTGAAAATATTAAAGATAATGAGACTAGTATGGCTAAAGAATACTATATTAAATATTATGATACTTATGGTAGATTTATTGATGAATATTATGAAAGTGAATTAGATGATTCAATAAGACATAGGATATATTTAGAAAAAACAGACTTTGATATGGCGATGGGTAAAGATGTAATAGACATGGAATATTTAACAGGATATGTAATGGATTTATTATGTCAAATAAAAGAAATTAATATTCAAAATGAATTGATGTCTACTATTACAAAATTAAGAGAAAATGGCATAGATTCCAAAGAAATACTTGATAATTTACAAATAGCTTATGCTACTTTAGCTAATGAAGAAATAAGAAAAAGATAATGAAAATAGATACAACCATTTATAATAATTTTATTAATAATTTAGAAATACTTGCTAGTTATATT
Source organism: uncultured Bacilli bacterium (assembly GCA_947626115.1). Classification (GTDB taxonomy): domain Bacteria; phylum Bacillota_I; class Bacilli_A; order RF39; family UBA660; genus SIG200. The sequence continues at coordinate 25,038 of CANQQX010000007.1, read as the reverse complement.
CTTGATGATGGCACATATGCTTATGGTAATGCAATGCGGATATTTACTAATATTACTGTAGATGAAAGTATAGATATTTTAAATAATTTTCTTAAAATAGTAAAAAATTATTGTACTTTTACAGATTTAAAAATTAATAATTGTAAATTATCTGATGAATATTATGAAAATTTTCTTTTATTATGGCAAAATGAATATTATGAAATTAGTGTATTTTACAATATAAATAATAAAGAAATACGTTACATAATAAAGTTAGCTAAAAATAATATCTATCATAATACACCAATTATTAATATGGATAATGTAATAGCATTTACTATTAATTTAATCAAAATATTAACTAATAATGAAAGAAAAAGATAAAAATATGTCAAATTAATATAAATATATGTATTATTAAAAATATATATGGTATAATATAAGTACCTAGAAAGGTAAGTTATTCATATAAAACCGACTATATAGATAAATTGGGGAACTAATTATCTCGTGGTGTTGAATGCCTGTTACACTGTAATGGGAATCCTAATACTTGATATGTGTTCTACCACCTGCAAGAGAGCGGGATTTTATCCAAGATAACTACCTCTAGGTTTTTTAATGGAGAATAATTATGTATGAGAGAATAATTAATTTAATTGGGGAAGATAATTTTAAGAAAATTCAAAATACTAAAATATTATTAGTGGGAGTAGGTGGAGTAGGAAGTTTTGTCTATACTTCTTTAATTCGTAGTGGACTATTAGATATTACCGTAATAGATCATGATAAAGTGGAAATAACTAATTTAAATAGACAATTAGTAGCAGATCTCTCAACAATAGATAAATCTAAAGTAGATATAGCTAAAGATATGGCATCATTAATTAATAAAGATATCAAAATTAAAGCGATAGAGACATTTTTAGATAAAGATAATATAAATACACTAGATAAAGATTTTGACTTTATAATTGATGCTTGTGACAGTTTAAATACCAAATTAGAACTAATTAAGTTTGCTAAGCAATATAATATTAAAATTATTAGTTCAATGGGGATGGGTAATAGAGTAGATGCATCTAAAATAAAAATAACTACTTTAGATAAAACTAATAATGATCCCTTAGCAAGGAATTTACGTAAATTAGTAAGAGATAATAATTTAAATATGAAAATACCTGTTGTTTGTAGTGAAGAAGTACCAATTAAAAGAAAAGAAGTAAACTCAATGATTACTTCTCCAGGAATAGCAGGTCTTTTAATAACCAACTATATTATAAATGAAATTATTAAGGTTTCTTAATTAAGAAAGTAACTAAATCTTTTGGTTCTTGTTTATGATCAACTATATTTTTAATTAAGGTTATAAGGGGAATATTTATTCCTTTTTTCTTTAGCATTTGATAAATAGAATTTAAGGTATAATATCCTTCAACTGTATTATTTTTCAAATATTCATCTATTTCCTTAGGATTTTTAGTGCTACCTATTAAATAACCAAAAGAATAATTACGACTTTTTGGACTAGAACAAGTTAAAAGTAAATCTCCAACTCCCGCAAAAGAGAGAATAGTTTTCTTTCTTCCACCTAAAGCACTAATCATATTTTTCATATCATGTAGTGACTCATTAATTAAAAATACTTGCGTAGATTCTGAATAACCTAAACCTTTTAGAATACCTGCGGCAATCGCAATAATATTTTTAATACTACCACATAACTGAATACCAATTATATCTTTAGATACTCTTAATTTTAAGGTATCATTAGATAGATTTCTTTTAACTAGATTAATAGTTTTTTTATTTAAACCAGCAAGAGCTAGAGCAGCCGGTTCATTATGAATTAGATCAATTGCAAAAGTAGGCCCTGATATAACACTTATATTATTAGTTTTAAGCGTATTTTTAACAACATTTGATAAAGTATTAAGTGTTTTATCATCAATGCCTTTTGATGCTATACAAATAGGTGTATTACGATAATATGGTTGCATATCCATACATACATTGTAAATATATTTAGCAGAAGTAATTAAAAAGATTAATTTAGTATCTTTTAAAGCTTCTTCATAACTAGTAGTAATCGTAATATTATTACTTAAAACTACATCAGGAAATATACTTTTTATTTGATGAGTTTTTAAAAACTCATTTTTATTTTCTTCCTTTTCTGTCCATAGCATAATAGTATTTTCTTTTCTTTTAGCAAGCATACTGGCAATACCTAAACTATATGCTCCTGTTCCCATTACTGTTATTTTCATTTTTCACCCTTCATTTCTTTATGTACTTTATTTAAATTATTTTCGACTAAATTATTCTTTGGTTTATAATATTGAGCATCTTTAATATTATCTGGTAAATATTGTTGTTTTACCCAATCATGCGGATAATTATGCGGATATAAATAATCTTTGCTACTTGTTTTAATATGATTTGGGACATTACCAGTATTACCTTTATGAATATCGTTTAAGGCTTCATCTATAGCAGTGATTGCACTGTTACTCTTAGGAGACAAAGCCATTTCAATGGCAATTTCGGCGATAGGAATTCTGGCTTCTGGTAAACCAACTCGCTCAGCAGCATTAATGGCAGCATCTAATCTTGGACCAATACCAGGATTAGCAAGGCCAATATCTTCATAAGCAATTACAGAAAGCCTTCTAAAAATACTATCTAAATCTTCTGCTTCAATTAGTCTCGCAATATAATGAAGAGTAGCATCGACATCACTTCCCCGAATTGATTTTTGTAAGGCGCTTAAAACATCATAATGGCCATCTTCATTTTTATCATGAAAGAAGACTGGCTTACTATTAATTGATTTTACAACATCAATATTTACATTATGATCACTAGTAGAGTAATAAGATACTTCCAGTAAATTTAAAGCATTTCTAACATCACCTGAAGAAAGTGAAGCAATATACTCTAAAGTTTTTTTATCAATTTTAATACCATCTAACTTACTAGTAGCTCTCTTTAATACTTTAATGATATCTTCTTCGGATAATTCATGTAATTCAAATATTTGACAACGACTTCTAATGGCCGGATTTATTTTATGATAAGGATTACTAGTAGTAAGGCCAATTAAAATAATTGTCCCTTTTTCTATATGGGGTAGTAATATATCTTGTTTATCTTTATTCATGCGATGAATTTCATCAATAACTAAAATTAGATCACCATAAAATTTAGCTTCTTCAATCGCCATTTCAAAATCTTCTTTTTTCGATGTTGTTGCGTTTAAAAATTTAGTCCGCATCCCTAGTTCATTACTAATGGCACTAGCAATACTTGTTTTACCAATTCCTGGTTTACCATATAAAATCATCGAAAAAATCTTTTTATTTTTAATTAAATTAGTTAATATTTTTCCATTACCTATTAAATGATCTTGACCAACAATATCACTTAATTTTTGTGGTCTTAGTTTATCTGCAAGAACTTCCATTTGTAATTCACCTAACTTCTAATAAGTATTATATCAAAATAAAACCTATTAATAAATAATTTGTGCTATAATTTAGATAGTGATGTTAAGTGAAAAATAAAGAAATAACAGATAAATATACCGAAGAATATTTAAATTATTTAAAATATGAACGTAAACTATCTAATAATACTTATGAATCATATCGTTATAATTTAATAAAAATAGGAGAATATTTTAATAATGATAATCTTCTTAATTTGAATGAAGATGATATTAGAACTTTTTTATATAAATCTAAGGAAAGTGCTAAAACTAATGCGCATTACTTGACAGTTTTAAAATCTTTTTATGCTTATATGTTAGATTTAGGTCATATTAAAATTAATCCTTGTGCTAATATTAAAATGCCTAAGTTAGAAAAAAGTTTACCTAAATTTTTGAGCTTTGAAGAAGTAGATAAACTACTTAATATTGATTTAAAAAAACCCATTGATTACCGTAATAAAGCAATGTTAGAAGTATTATATGCAACTGGTATGCGTATAAGTGAATTACTTAATTTAACTTTATCTAATTATAATCCGGAAGATGCTTCCATTAAAGTAATGGGTAAGGGTAGTAAAGAAAGGTATATTCCTTTAAGTGATATTGCGATGAAATATTTAAATTTATATTTAAATGAATATCGTAAATATATTTTAAAAACTAATACATCTGATTATATATTTGTAAACTATAATGGTAAGAAAATGAGTAGACAAGGTTTCTTTAAAATACTAAAAGCTCTATGTCAAAAGAGTGGTATTAATAAAGAAATATCACCACATATCCTAAGACATTCTTTTGCCACCCATTTACTTAATAATGGAGCTGATTTAAGAATTATTCAAGAACTTTTAGGACATGCTAGTATTTCTACAACCGAAATATATTCGCATATATCTAATGAAAAAATAAAAAAGGATTATGAAAAACATCCCCATTATAAAAAATAAAGGAAGATATTTAACCATCTTCCTATTTAAGTAATTATTTACTACGATTATTACTACGGTTGTTATTACTTCTACTGTTGCATGATTGACTTCTGTTGTTAGCTCTATTATTAGCTTCTTTTCTGTTATTTGCTTGGCTTCTATTATTAGCCTTAGAGTTATTATTTCTCATATTTCTTACCTCCTGCTATTATTATGGTTAAATTACTTTAATTAATACTTCAAAAGATAAGTTTATTTTGGTAATAAATGGACTTAAAATTACCAATATTTAGAAAATAAAATGATTAATAATAATTAGTATTATTCCTATAATTAAACCCAAATAGATATGCTTATTTTCTTTATAGGAAAGAGCCTTAGGTAGCATTTCTTCAATAGCCAAAGTAATCATAATACCCGCGACAAATAATAAAACTATACTAATCATCGTATTAGTAATATAATTTTTTAAAAATAAATAGGCAATTAAAGCACCCATTGGTTCAGCAAGGCCCGAAAGAAGAGTAGTAGTAAGGGCTTTTTTCTTTGACTTAGTAGCATAATAAATAGGAACAGCAATCGATATACCTTCAGGAATATTGTGGAACATGATAGCAAGAGATAATTTAAGACCTAAATTTACATCTTGAACACTACCAATAAAGGTTGCAATACCTTCGGGGAAATTATGAAGAAGTAATGCTATCATACTTAAAATACCTAATTTATATAATGAATCATTATTATCTTTTATTAGTTTATTAATAATAAATACTGATATGCTACCTAATATTAAAGATAAAAAGATAGTAATTAAAGCTTTAACTATTTTATATTCTAACAGAATAGTAAATAATGATGATGGAATTAAATCAGTTATACTAATGCCAATCATTATAGCTATGGAAAAAGATAAACAAAAAGTAATAAACTTATTTATTTTCTTATTATCTATTTTAAAGAAGATTATGATACCACCTAATAAAGTAGACATACCAGCAAGGGTTGATATTAAAAAGGCATTTAATGTATTCAAAATAATCACCTAATTAAACTTATGATTATTTCTAATATTTAATTAAAAAGAGTAGTATTACTAGAAGAACTTAATTTTTCTTTCTCAAGGTTTGGTTAACATAATATACATTATGCCATTTTTATGCTAGAGATATTTTAGCCTAAATATTTACTTATTTTATTTATTATAACTTACTTCTATTTTATTAATAACTAATAATTAGTTAAAATAATTTATAAAATCAAATAATAAATTAAATTTTAAATTAAATCATTTTTCAAAAATTAAGATATAATATTATAACCTTATTTATATTTTTAATTAGGATATAATACGCGTATATATCCTATATTAATATATTAATAAGGATATATATAATTATTAATTTAAAAAGGGTAAGTTAACTCCTTATTTAACAGGAGTGGAACTTACCCAATAATATGTACCATTTTTATCTTTTTTATAAATATGTTTATATTTAGCACCATATTTTTTCATAAAATTATAATCAATCTTTGTATCTTTAGTATAATTTTTAGTACAATCGTCATTTTTATCTAGAGTAGTGTAGTTTGTATAACATTCATTATTATTTATTTTTAAGAAATAGTCATAAATAGTTATTGTACTACCCTTCTCTACAGATGAATCAATTATTCTATAGATTGCTGTTGTACCATCAATTATATATGTATATGTTTCAGATCTACCACAATAGTAATAATCATCTTTTAAATAACAAATATGTGTATTATCATAATTGAAAGCATCTTTACTTTTAATATTTTCACCAAACAACTTATAATAAGCATCTTCAATGATATCTTTTTTTACTTTAGCTACACTACACTTTTTAGCATCTTCTTCTAAGCCAAATATCATATCATCTACTTTGCATGTTTCTTTCTTCTTAGTTTTATCATACTCTTTTACTTCAGCATCTTTTACAGAAGCTTTTTGATAAGCAAGACACAATTTAACATTATCAGTTAAATCTTTAGAAGTTATTTTTTTATCAGCATAATTAGATAAACCATCACAATTATTTAAATCATCCGGCATTAAATAACTATGTAATTCTTTTACTAATTTATCATCGGTAGCTAAAGATTTACCATAGAATATTCTATATGCTACTAATAATATAACTACTAGGACTAGTATTACAATTATTACTTTTAATAATTTATCTTCCGCAATAGTAATCTTGCTAAACTTTTTTTCTTTAGCTTTCTTTTCTACTTCTTTTTTATTGCTTTTCATTTTTACCTCTACACTTTTCTTGATTGAATTTCGGCAATCTTTTCAAATACTTCCGCAGCGTTAGATTCATTTATTTCATTATATCCTAGTTCTCTTAAAGCTTGAATTTTAGTCGTATTAAGTTGTTGCGTTCTTGATAATTTTTCTTCCTTTTTTGCTTCTATTTCTTGAACAAAGCGCTTTCTACTCTCCACTACTTTACTCTTACTAGCACCGCCATTATTGTATAGCGTTAAAGCAGAATATAAAATACTTTCAAATACATATTGTTTATCTTCATTAAAAGCATATTCTTCTGGATCAATGAAACCATTAGTTTTAGCCATATAAGCTAAAATATATTTAATTTCTGGGACATTATCCATAGATTGTAAGAAATTATATAAATATTTAACGGCAGATAGACCACTATTAGATGGATCATCATCTTCTAATTTTTCTTTTAAGATGAAGGCTATATCATTTAATAATAATCTTCTTTCTTTATCAAGGCCTTTTAAATCTAGGAATGAATCTAAGTCATTACCATTCTTAACGCCAATGTTAAGTCTTTTTTCAACTGCCATTAAGTATTCAGTATCAACTTTAATCTTCCCTATCTCTTCATTAGTACCTTCTTTTAAATCTAAAAGTTGTAATAATAAGATTTTCTTCTCTTTTGGCCACTTATCTAAACTATCTAAAACTAGATAATTATAGACCATTTGTCTTGATACCCCCAAGTACTTTGAAAGTCTTACTTTTGAAACCCCTAATTCTTGTAATAAATTGTTTAACTTATCCATGACACTCTCTACTTTCTATATTTACAATTTAATTATATATAACTTAACACTTATATGTCAACTAAAAAATGATTTTTATTTCAAATCATTTCTTTTTATGATATATAATTTCTTATTTTTATAGAAGCAATAAAAGATATCTTCTATTCTTAAATTCTCTTTATTTATAGAATATTCTAGCCAAGTTTTAGTTTTATGAATATGTTTTAAAGCTTTTTCTTGCAAAGATCCATCTAAAATTAATGGCATAGGATAAGATGAAGGTATTTTAAACATATTATATTTAAATATCGATAATTTACCATTAGGTTCTAAAAAAGCATATTCAACATCTTCTATATTTTTAATTTCTTTTTGTCTTAAACTTAAAAGTAAATTATCTAAACTATATCTTTGTTTAACCATTTCATTATAATTTATTTTACCATTACAAATTATTAGGGATGGTTTACCATCAAAGAAGGTTCTAAATTTTCTTGATTTAATGGAAATAAAGGCTAGAACTATTTCTAAGACCACTAATAATGCAATTGGAGCAATAGTTAATAATATACTATCTTTTATATTTTCAATTGATATAGCTATTAATTCCGCGATTAAAATAGATACCATTAAATCTATTACTCCTAACTGCCCTATTTCTCTTTTACCCATTAAGCGATAACAAAGTATGACATAAAAATAAAAGAAAGCAGTTCTAAATAAGACTTGGAATAATTCCATAAGATCACCTACAATTATTATGGTTATATTCATATATTTTTAATCACTTTATTATAATTTAGTAGGTGATCTTATGTATAAATTAATAAATTATTTAAAATATGTAGGTATATTTTTAATTGTAGAGTTAGCTTTAACTTTTATTACTAGTCTTTTAAATCTTTTAGGCTTAAATAGTGGTATAACATCTATTATATTATTTGTAAGTAATATTATTCTCTTCTTTGCTTTATCATTCTTTAATGCTTTTAAAAAGCAAAGAAAAGGTTTAATAGAAGGACTTATTATAGGAGCAATATTTATTGTTTTAATGTTTTTAATCAAAATTATTTTATTTAATGGTGGTCTAGGTATCCCTACCCTAATCTATTATTTAATTTTATTTGTAACAAGTATTCTTGCTGGTATGTTTGGGGTAAATAAAAAAAGTGAAAAATAAATTCACTTTTTAAATTTCTAGTATATATGGATTTGCCTTCGTTCCGTCTCCTGATGCAATTCTCGCTTTTGACTCAAGATAGAAGACAGGCCGCACCCCGGACGTAAGATAGAGGTTGTTGGCTCCGGTCAGGGCCCCGTTATTATACACATAACGTGCGTTGACATTCGCGTGACTCGTATCAGCGACACCCCAGCGTGTGCTCAACCATTCGTAAGATGATGATGCGTTATATCCATCTTTCCGGTAATGGATCCAGCTATTTGCTACATTTGTATAGCTACCTGGATTTCCTCTTGTACTATCTTGTGAACCATCATAATATGCGTATGCTACATCATGTAAGTACATTAAACTTATTTTTCCTGTTATTTTTCCTATCCATTTATATGTTTCCTGTGTATTACTTCCGTCTGTTCCTACATAATGTGTTGTTTCTGTTTGGCTAGTTTCAATATCATACATATTTTTTCCATTAAATATTACTGTCCTTGCTGTGTTTGTTGTATCTCCATACATCCATTCGTGATTTGCTATTAAATTATACCATTCGTTTGGTGATTCTCCACCATTACTATCTCCTGATTTTAGATAATCATATTCGTTACTATCTACAAATATATCTGTCCATTCTTTGTTTAGTGTTGAGCCGCTTCCTGTTTGTGTTCCATTACTTGTTCCGTTTATTCTTTTAAATAATAAGCTTGTATTCCATTCTGGACATAATCCATTATCACAATAAGCTGAACTTGAACTATCAACAGAATATTTATCATTCCATGAGAATGTTGTTCCACTTCCTTCTTTCAAGAAAGTTTCTTTTATTAAATATAATTGTCCTTCTTCTGTTATGCCTATTATTCTGTACATATATTTATCTATTCCTGTTTCTTCATTGGTACACTCATCTTTTGACCTTGTTCCAAAACATATCCAGTTTGTCATTTCCGATGAATCACTATCTTCAAATGATGCTTGATATCTATACATTCCACCTTGTAAATCAGAACTTAAATATCCTTGTTCATCATCTGCTCTTAACTGTGCTATCTTTGGATCTGGTATAAATACTTCACATTTTAATTCACTTGTACTTATATCGACATTTAATTTCTTCCCTGCTAAATAATTTTGTGGTTCTTCTTTATTTACTAATTTGATATATGCTTGGATTTCTTCTGGGGTATTTCCTGTTACTTTAAACTTAAAATTATATTCTTTTGGATTATTTTCTTTTAATTCACTTAAGTCTAATTGTTCACTTATGATATTTCCTTTAAATTGTAATATCATATCACCTGGTTGTAAGACTTCTATCATTGTATCTGCTTCTTCTTCAGGGTCAGTTACTTTGGATACTGTTAACTTAGCTGTACAACTATATTTGGTTGTCTCTTCTCCACCTGTTAATTCTACTGATGCTATTGTTTTTGTTCCATCACTTTCATTTTCTTCATATGATTTTGCTTCAGCATCTGTTGCATAGTATTCATTATTAGCATTAGCAAGAGACATATCACTTGCACTTATATTTAAGTGTAAATTACTTGTTCCTTGTTTTAATGTTACTAAACTTTTTGGTGGTGTTTTTCCTGTTATATTGGTATTACTACTTTCATTATTTGTACTTATTTGAAAGTAGGCATAGGTTGCTCCTAGTACTGCTACTAGTAATGTTACTAATCCTGTTAGTATTACTACCTTTTGTTTTTTCTTATTCTCATTATTATTTACTTCTTCGTTCATAATAGATCCTTTCTACTTTACTAAGATAAGTATATATTACCCCCCCCCGAAATTCAAGTGAATTCATTTATTTTACACGGGAGTTGTAAACCGAGATATCGTATTTATATATATTTTTATTATACAATATTCGTATATAGTTATTCAAGAGAATTATTGTTTACTTGACATTAAAAAATCTCAAATTTCTTTGAGACTTAATTATTTAATTAATAAATTTCTAATTTGGGCTATATTTTCATTTTGAATAGCTATATAATCATTCGCTGTATCATCATTAGTTATTACATCATTTATTTTTAATATTTTAGCTTTATCTTTTTCTACTAATTCTTTAATTAAATCAGTATTTTCTTCACTATTTAATTGTAAAATTGTATCATATTTAGAATTTTTAAATTTATTTTTAATATCTGTTAGGGCATTTTCACTACCAGATTTTTCTATTTCTTCTAAAGATATTACGGTAAATCCATAGCCTTCTAAGTATTTTAGGGTATTAGATGATACTACTAAAGTATTATTATCAAGTTCTTTAGCTTCTTTAGCTATATTTCTAAGTTCTGCATCAATCCAAGATACTTTACCATATAATTCATCATATTTATTATTAACTTCTTCTTCTCTTAAAGTATTATTTAAATATTCAGTTAAAGAAGTTTTAATATTTTTAGCAAGCATTAAAAAGTTATTCGGAGCAAGCCATAATTCTTCAATATCATTATGATAATTTAGACCATAAGTAGCATCAATGATAAGAAGCTCATCATTTTTATTTAAAAATGATTTAGCTATTTCTTTTTCATTACCTACTCCTACATAAACAAATAGATCACCTTTAGAATATTCATCTATTTGTTTAGAAGTAAGCTTATATTCATCTAATTTTACACCATTAGGATAAATACTATTAACTGTACTATAATCACCATATAAATATTCCGTAATAAATTTAACCGGATATACTGTTGTATAAATATTGGCATTATCTAAATTTACATTACCACCCCGACAAGCACTAGTTAAAAACAAGATACTTAATGCTAAAGTTAATAATTTTATTTTTTTCATTCTATCACTCTATTTCCAAATATTATTTTACTATATTAAATTCTTTTTATCAACTAAGTAAGTTGTTACTAAAAGTAAAATACTAGATACTAAATAAGCTCCGATTACATCACTAGCAAAGTGTGCTCCTAGGTAAATTCTACTAATACCTATTAATATTGGTAAAATTATTAAAATAACTCTTAAAGTATTTTTTAAACCACTTTTTAAATCAGTCTTATTTACTAAATAAAGTAAAATACCATAAATAGTTACTGATGCCATTGTATGTCCACTTGGGAAACTATAACTAGTTTCAATAACTAATTTTAATACTTCGGGTCTTTCTCTCATAATAATTACTTTAATAATATTATTTAAAATAGTTGAAATAATTATGACACTAGCGGTTAAATAGGCTTGGTTTTTCTTTTTACAAATTAGAAATATTACAAATAATAAAACGGATAAAGTAACTATAAAAGGAGTACTTCCTAGGAATGTAATTACTTTAAATATACTAGTTAATATATCATTCATTTTAAAAGTACATAAATTATAAATAAAGGTATCAATTGATGATACTAAATCAAATTTAACTAGTACACTTAGAATAATAAATATAAAAGTTAAAAAAGAAGCAATATATAATCTAGTTTTCTTCATACTTATTACTTCCTTTAAAGACAAATTCTCTTTGAATAATTAAATTAATAATACAAAGTAAGAAATCAATTATTATTTTTATTAATATAACTGATATATTAAGTAAACTATATAAATAAGTTACAAAACAGCCAGAAATAAACATTTGAATTACTGCTAAAATATAATATTTAATTAAAGATGTTATGCTCATATCTTTAAATATTAAATTAGAATTTAAAATATAATTATAAATAGATGAAACTAGTCTTGCTAAAATAGTTGCTGCAAGTATTTTCGAATTGATATCTAAAATACCTAGGATAGCTGCAAATAAAGCTATATCTAATAAAAATGAACTAAATGAAGCTAGAAAATAACGCATGAATAATTTATAAATTAAAATAGAATCTTTTAAGGGATTAAAATGACTATTAGCATTACTATTTAAATAAATTGTTTCAATGGCTACTTCTCTAATTTTAATATTTTTACTTTTACAAGCAATTAACATATTAGTTTCATATTCATATCTTTCACCCGATAAATCAATGAAATCTTCCATTAATTTTCTGCTCATACCTCTAAGTCCTGTTTGCGTATCACTTATCTCTAAACCGATAAATATTTTAAAAATATTACGCGTAATTTTATTCCCAAATTTACTTTTAGGTGGAACATAATCTAAATCAAAATCACGAACTCCTAAAATTAACTCATTAGGATATTTAAGTAAAGTTTTCCCACAATTTTTAATATCTTTAACACTATGTTGCCCATCACAATCACAAGTTACACAGCCTTTAATATCAGGGTATTCATTTAAAATATAATTAAAAGCATTTTTAATAGCTCTTCCTTTACCTAAATTTTTATAATGATGAAAAACATCTATTTTTTGTTTAGATAATTTAGTAAAGAATTTATCATGTTCGCTCTTACTTCCATCATTAATTACTAATATATGCTTAAATTCTTTTTGTAATTTAGTAATAAATTCATCCATTATTTTCTCATCTGGATCAAGGGCTGGTACTACTACAAATATATCATTCATTTGAAATCACCTACTTTTTAATTGCTTCCATATTAACTAGTTTATAACCACCATCATAATAGATAAAATATAATCTATCATTCATAATATCTTGTTTATCTTTACCACTAACAACCATATTTTTCTCTAAATAAACTTTACAACTAAAAGCATTATCATTATAAATTATAAAGTCTTCTACTACTTCATTAGTAAATACTGGATTTTTAAGTCGATGACTACTTACAAAAGTCCGATCAATATTACGACTCCAATTATAAGCCATTGTATAGTAATAAGAATCTTTAATTAAATATGGTCTTAAAGTATTAAGTCCACCACTTAAATCATTAGTTAAATATAAACTCCAATTTTCCGCTAATTTTAAGATATCAAAATCATCTTTAATATAACTTTTAGCATCTTCTAAAGTTTTAATTTCCCTAAATTCTTTAGTTACATTTATTTTATTATCTTCTTCTTTATATTCTACTTCTTTATTATTTGCATCTAATATGACTATTTCTGGTTTATATACTAAATTATTAACTTCATATGTTTTACTTTTTTCAATTTCGACATATTCAGTTAATCTTTCTAAACCTTCGACATCTCCTTCTTTGGTGATATCATCATTACTTAAAGTATTACCATTTACTTTAACCGTATAATCCTTTGGTACTTTTATTTCATAAGCATAAATACCTTTATCAAAATAATTTTGGTAATCAACTACATCCCATTCATCAATCGTTAATATAGCCATTCTTTTATAAGAATTAACACTTTTAATAGATACCGTACTTATTAATTTATCATTATTATATAGATCATAAGCATATACTTCATCTTTACTTAATTTAGTATTCTTCTTAATTTTTAAATCATCACTTTTATATAATTTTTTAATACCATCACTTATTTTAGCATTACTTTTTTCATATTTAGATACTTTAAATAAATCATCTTTTACATCTTCTGTAAGTTTACCAGATGTAGCTAAATATTTAATATAATTATCTACTAAATTTCTTTCATATAAAACCATACTATTAAATACATAAACAAGAATAAAGAAACCACAAACTACTAAAAGTAAAGTATATAATATTAATGATTTTTTATATAAACTTTTTTGATGCCATTTTCTAAATAATTTTGCCATAATTACCTCTTTTCTACCACAAAGCCAGTAGGAAGTCGCCATGATGAATTAGAATAATATAAAGTAACGGAAGTCATTTCGTATTTACCATCATAATACATAGAAGATGATGAACCACCATCAATATTAGCTGCATTAACTGCCCCATATTCTTCCATTATTTCAATTAAATCAGCAGCAGTTGCTCCTAAGTGTCCTGATGCACCACGACCATCAGTAACTAAAAGTAAAACTGTACCATCGGCTCTTTGGCCAATTGCGGTTCTTGGATTGGCACCACTACCTGAGCCATTAACATCTCTTGCTTCGCCATTTATAATAAGTTTAACAAAGTGGTTATTCGCATCACTGGCTTCTTCTTGGAACGCAACAGCATCTCTTATTTTTTCATCTTTAATCACTTTTTCTACTTGACTAGCATTTTTACCACTTAAATCAATTATTTTAAGTAAATTATCTTCATTAAAGCCAACTAAATACATACCTCTAATACCAGCTGGACTATTATATTCAATTTTCCCATCACGAACTACTAATCCCATAGGTCTTCCGCCAGCATTACCATTCGAATAATAAAGGCCACCATTAACACCAGCAAAAGCATCAGCATCATTTACTAGTTTATCTAATGTAACGCCATAAGTTTTCCATGAGCCATCGTAAATTGTGGCAAGTTTAACTCGCGCTGGATCATTAACTATAATCATTTTGGCAAAATAAGTACTACCAGAAATTTCCACTAGTTCAATACCATTTTTATCTTTATTTCCTTCCGTATCAATTAAACTATTATCCATTTCTTCATCAAATGATGCCATTGAATTACTATCAACTATTTCTTGGACCTTTTTATCACTCATAAATAATTTTACAACAAATTTCATTTGTCCAGTTTCAAGTAAAGTGGTTACAAATAAATTACGCGCATGCACTGATGGACCATAACAAAATATTAAACCGGCTGAATAAACAACTACTAATAAAACAGCTAAAAATATGCCGATAAAACTAAAAAATTTACCTATAAATTTTAATACTTTCATAAACTACCAATCCTTACTACTTTTATATTTACGTCTATTAAAATATTATCATATATGCCATTTTAGTTCAAGAAAAAATAGTAGTTATTCTACTACTATAAATTTATATTTATTATTCTTTCTTTCAACATAAGAATTTTCATTATAATATTCTTTAGATATAGGATCACTTATTTTAGCTAAATATTTATTATCATACAATTCTTTTAATGTAATTTTTTCATTTAAACATTTTTTATCATAATAGCATTCTTTGGCTTTTTCTATTATTTTGTCTTCAACTACTTTAGATAAATTTTGATTATGATTTTTAATTACTTTATATGTAGTAGGTATTCCTATTATTAAAATAATTATTATAATACTACTTATTACTATAATTTTATTTGTTTTCATAATTTTCTCCATAATAATTCTTAATAAATTCTTCTTTGAATTCTTCTAGAGTATCTGTTTTTATATGACTTCTTATTTCTTTCATTAAATTAGTTAAGAATGTTATATTATGAATTGATAAAAGACGTGCGCCAAAAGTTTCATCAGCTGTAATTAAATGTCTAATATAAGCTTTAGTATAATTCTTACAAGCATAACAATTACAAGTATCATCTACTTTAGTAAAATCTTCTTTATATTTACTATTTTTTAAATTAATTTTGCCGTGTTTAGTATAAGCATGACCGTGGCGTGCTAGTCTAGTAGGAGAAACACAATCAAATAAGTCAATACCCCGCATCACATTTTCAATTAAATCAATGGGATCTCCTACACCCATTAAATAACGCAATTTATTTTCTGGTAAATATTTCGTCGCATAACCAACCATTTTATACATAGTCGGTTTATCTTCCCCAACAGATGTTCCCCCAACGGAATAACCATCAAAATTCATTTTTACTAGCTCTTCGGCACAATGGCGGCGTAAATCTTCATATTCGCCACCTTGAACTATGCCAAATAACATTTGATCTTTACAATTAAAAGTATCTTTACCTCTTTTCGCCCATCTCAAAGTTCTTTCGACACTTTCTTTGCAATATTCATAAGTACTAGGCCATTTAACACATTCATCAAAGCTCATCACAATATCACTGCCTAAATCCATTTGAATTTGAATAGATTTCTCAGGAGTTAAAAATAAACTATCCCCATTTTCATGATTTTTAAAATGAACTCCTTCATCAGTAATATCCTTAGGTTTAGCTAGACTAAATACTTGATAGCCACCACTATCAGTAAGAATTGGTCCATCATAATTCATAAATTTATGTAAACCACCAGCTTTTTTAACGATATCTTCTCCAGGACGAAGCCATAAATGATAAGTATTAGCAAGGATTATGCCACATCCTATTTCTTTTATTTCTTCGGGTGCCATCGTCTTAACCGTGGCATTTGTCCCAACTGGCATAAACATCGGTGTTTCATAAGTTTTACCATTATAATTAAACTCACCTAAACGCGCCATATTTTTCTTAGATTTTTGTTTTAATTTATATTCTAATTTCACGAGATTCACCTTTTTCTTCTTGATAATTATAGCAAAACTTGACAAAATATACAATATCTGCTAAAATAAACGCTAATTTTAAAGAAGGGGGAATTTATAATGCAATATAATTATAGTTTTGATTGCTATTATAGCCAAGAAAATATGAAGAAATTTTATCAATCAATTAATTTTTCACACTTTGAAACTTTAACGCTTGATAAAATGCATGAATTAGATAAAAAAGCTGAAAAGTTAAGAAACACTTTAGGCAAATATAAAAATAGAATGTCTATTATGGGTATAGTAGCTAATAGATTATTAGCATCTTCAAAATCACTTGGATTATTAACTGGTGATGAAATTGCTTATTTTTATCTAAAAGTAGTTGATAACAATTTATTATATCTTGAACTTGCTAATTTAGTCAAAAGTAAATATGAATTAGTAACATTATGTAAAAGACAATTTGGGGTTTATGATAATGTAATTATTCAACTTGAAAGATATTTAGTTAATCGTTTAGATTCACTACAAATAGAAAAAGATGCCGAAATGTCTATTTAATAAACATAGCATCTCCGAAAGAGAAGAATCGATAGTTCTTCTCTTTCGCTATTTCATAAGCATTTAAAATATATTCTCTTTTAGATAGAGCACTTACTAGCATTAAAAGAGTACTTTTAGGTAAATGAAAATTAGTAATTAAACCATTAATAGCTTGAAATTCAAAACCAGGATAAATAAAAATATCTGTATTACCACTACACTCCTTAAATTCACCATATTTATGCATAACTGTTTCCAAAACTCTTGTACTAGTAGTACCAACGGCATAAATATTTCGGTGTTCTTTTTTGGCATTATTTAAAATATCTGCAACATCACTCTTCATTTCGTAATATTCCGAGTGCATATGATGTTCTTTAATATTTTCTACTTCAACAGGTCTAAAGGTACCTAAACCAACATGTAAAGTAACATAACACACTTCTACGCCCATATCTTCTATTTCTTTTAGTAATTCTTTCGTAAAATGTAGTCCTGCTGTTGGTGCTGCTGCACTACCTAAATATTTCGCATAGACAGTTTGATAACGATCTTGTTCTTTAAGTGTTTCATGAATATATGGTGGAAGTGGCATTAAACCAATTCTTTCTATAATTTCTAAAAATATACCTTGGTATTTAAAATTAACTCTTATGATACCATCTTCTAATTTTTCTATTACTTCACATTCTAAAGTCTCACTAAATTTAATAATAGTACCAATATGTAATCTTTTACCAGGACGAGCTAAACATTCCCAAATATCTCCTTCAATATTTTTTAATAATAACACTTCAATATTTGCATCAGTATCTATCTTTTTACCCATTAATCTTGCTGGTAATACTTTTGTATCATTTAAAACTAATACATCACCTTTTTTTAAATAATTTTTAATATTAAAAAATCTAGTATGTTCAACTTCACCAGTATCTTTATTTAAAATCATTAATTTTGATTCACTACGATTTTTAATTGGACTTTGGGCAATAAAACTACTATCAAGTTCATAATTATAATCATTAATATCCATAATATTCACATCCCTTATGTATTATAAAGAAAAAAGGACTAAAAGTCCATTATTTACTCATTAATTTTTGAAAGAAAGGATTATTATGATAATAAATATAGAAAAATTCCCCACCTTCATTAAGCATCACATCATCATAACTAGTATCTTGACTCCATTTTAATTTTTGCATTAATTTATTACTAGCTATATTTTTAGGTGAACATAAACAAATGAATTTTTCATAATTAGGATAGTTTTGCCCATCTAATATTATTTTACTTAATACATAAGTAGCAATACCTAAATGTCTATATTTAGGAAGTATCATAATATCTATCGATAAATTATTAAATGTCGGCGATAATCCTACTAAACCAAGTAATCTACTATCATAATAAATACCATTTAAATTATCAGTATAAACAAAATTTACAAAACCACTTAAATTATCTTTCGGTATTTTTAAAAAATCTTCTTTTATTATTGGTAATATTTCGATATTCATAATAAATCTTTTACTTTATTTAATAATTCTTCTTGAATGTCTTCAATTGTTCTAATATTATTATTTTTAACACATTCTATTTTAATAAAATTAAATAGATCAGCCATCTCTATATAGGCTCTTTCGGCATTTCTAATATTTTCTTCAGAAGTTTCATGTTGATCTAATTCTTCTCTATTTTTTTGTAATTTTTTACTATATTCATAAGGCATATGTAAAAATATTTCAATATCAGGTCTAGGTAACCCAAGTAAATCATATTCTAACTTTTCTAGCCATTTAAACATTTTAAGTCTTTCTTCTTTATCTTTTATTTTACCAGCTTGATGACCCATATTACTAGTAACATAACGATCTAATATGACTATATAATCTTTATCTAAATATTCTTTTATAATATCTACATTATATAATCTATCAGCAGCATAATATAATGATGCCACCTTAGCAGGGACATTATTAGCACCTTCCTTAAACCAACCTTCACATATACTTTGTTTACCTAAGTATGGACCACCAACTATTTTTCCAGTTGGGGTATCATACATGGGAAAAGAAAGTTCAACTACTTTGTAACTTTCTTTTTCTAAATTTTTCTTTAAAAGTTCACTTTGTGTTCCTTTACCTGAACAATCTGTTCCTTCAATTAATAATAATTTACCCATCTTACTCACCTATTTCTGTTCCAATAATTTTACCATTAAAATAATCATTTAATTTCTCATAATTATCTATATTCATCACGAGTATTTTAGTTTTAGTTTCTTGACATTTTTTAATAGCATATAAATCCATTACTTGATATTCATTATCTAAAACATCCTTATAACTTAAATAATCAAATTTAATAGCGTTTTTATTTACTTTTGGATCATCACTATATACACCATCAACATTAGTCATTTTAATAATTAAATTAGCATCAAGAATATCTCTTGCTAAGATAGTTCCTGAATCAGTGGAATAACCACTTAAACCAACGCCACCACCAAAGATAACAATACTTCCTTTATCATATAAGTCTTTTAATTCTTCTCTATTATATTTTTCAATTAAATTAGGAAAATCAAAAGGTGTTGATATAATACTATTAATATCATGATTCTCTAAATAATCTTTAACATATAAAGCATTCATAACTGTACCAAGCATGCCAATTGTATCTCGGGTAACTTTTTCCATATCTTCGTTTTCTCTTCCCCGAAAAAAGTTACCTCCCCCAATAACTAAAGCTATTTCATGATTATTTTCTTGTAATAATTTAATTGTTTTTAAAATAATAGCTAGCTTTTCTTTAGCAACTAATTCATCATGATTTTTTAAAGCTTCTCCACTAAATTTTAAAATTATTCTACTCATTTATTTAGCCTTTCATATATCACAAAATCATAAGTAATATCATTTTCTTCTAAATGATTAATTATATGTTTTTGCCAATCATTATAATTAATTTTAGGAAAATAACTATCGGCATCTTTATCTTCCGCATTTATCTCTGTTAAATACATTTTATCAGCCAAATTATAAAATGCTTGATATATAGAAGAACCACCAATTACAAAGTATTCTTCATCTTCTTTTAAATCTTTAATTAATTTATTTAAATCATCATAAACTAATATACTCTCATCAGTTATTTTATCTTTATTATTTTTAGTTAAAACAATATTTAAACGATTTGGAAGAGCTCTTCCTATTGATTTATAAGTGTTATATCCCATTATTACTGGATGATTCATCGTCGTTTTTTTAAAATACTGCATATCTTCTTTTAAATGCCAAATAAGCTCATTATTCTTACCTATTTCGCCATTTTTGCCAATAGCTGCGATCAAGGAAATCATACAGCCACCGGCATTGATATTTTACCATGATGTTCATAATCAATTAGTTTAATATCTTTAAGTTCTTTCGAATTATCAAACTCATAAAAATCTTTTATTTCTGGATTTAACCATAATTTAGGAGATGCAAAATCACCAAGTTCATGATATCTTTTAATTTGTTCTTTAATGCCATCAATTTGATTAACATAGATATGTAAATCTTTGGCATTATAATATAATTTACCTGGTTTTAGTCCTGTTACTTGGGCAAGCATATGAATTAATACCGCATATTGACATATATTAAATGGCATACCTAAAGGTACATCATTACTCCTGCATGTTACAATGGCATTAAGTTTACCATCAGTTACATCCCACATAGAATTCCAGACACAAGATGGAAGTACAGCAGTGTCTAAATAATCATCTTGCCATAAACTCATGATCATTCGTCTATCAGTTGGATTTTCTTTTAATTTTTTAATTAGTTTGTCAGTTAAATTAAATTTATTCACAATATAACCATAAGCTGTCCCAATAGTATGCGCATATTCTTTTGGAAATATCCGGCCTTGATAATGACCATTTTCATCGATTTCCCATTCATTCCATATTTTAACGCCCCGTTCTTGAAGCCATCTAACATCATTAGATTTAGCTTGATAAAACCAAAGCATTTCTAAAACAGCAGATTTAAAAGCTACAAATTTAGTTGTTAAAATTGGAAACTCTTCTTCTAAATCAAATTCAAATGATTTAAAAGGTATTTTTATAGTATCAATACCAGTTCTATTTTTGACTCTGGTACCTTTTTCTAAAATTTCTTCACATAATTCAATATATTTTTTATCCCACTTCGACATATTCTACTCCTTAATAATTAAGTGGATACTTAGAAGTTAATTCTAATACTTCTTTAGTAAGTTTATCTAATACTTCTTTGTTATCTTTATTTCTTAAAGCCTCATCAATAATATGAGTAACTTCTATAAATTCTTCTTCTTTAAAACCTCTTGTAGTCATAGCAGGTGATCCTATTCTAATACCACTTGCTACCATCGCTTTTTCCGTTTCATTAGGAATCGTATTTTTATTTACGGTAATATGGATTTGATCAAGTAGCTTTTCTGCTTCTTTACCATTTACACCCACACTACCTTTAACATCAAGTAAAATTAAATGATTATCAGTACCACCACTTATAACATGATAACCTAGTTTAATAAATTCATCACTCATCGCTTTAATATTCTTTAAAACTTGTTCTTGATAAGTTTTAAATTCAGGTTGTAATGCTTCATAAAAACTTTGGGCTTTAGCACCAATTACATGCATAAGTGGTCCACCTTGAATACCAGGGAAAATAGTTTTATTTATTTTCTTTGCTATTTCTTCATTATTAGTTAAAATAATGCCACCACGTGGTCCTCTCAAAGTTTTATGAGTTGTAGATGTAACAACATCAGCATAAGGAATTGGTGATGGATGAAGACCTACGGCAACGAGTCCAGCAATATGAGCCATATCAACAAACATATAAGCTCCTACTTCATCACATATTTCTCTTATCTTTTTAAAATCGATTATTCTCGAATAAGCAGATGCTCCAGCAATAATCATTTTTGGCTTTTCTTTTAAAGCTAACTCTCTTAATGTATCATAATTAATCATTTCTGTTTCTGGATCAACATCATAGCTAACTATTTCATAATCAATGCCACTAAAATTTAAACTATAACCATGAGTTAAATGACCACCATGATTTAAATTCATTCCCATTACTTTATCACCATGATTTAGTAAGGCTCTATATACAGCCATATTAGCACTAGAACCACTATGTGGTTGAACATTAGCATATTTACAATCAAATAATTTAGTTACATATTCAATTGCTTTATTTTCAAATATATCAATATATTCACAACCACCATAATATCTTTTAGAAGGATATCCTTCTGCATACTTATTAGTTAAAATACTTCCTTGTATTTTTAATACATCTTTTGATACATAATTCTCTGATGCAATTAATTCAATATTTTCTTCTTGTCTTTTTCTTTCTAATTTTAAAGCTTCTTCTAAATATTTATCCATTTTATTACCTCCACCATTTCTAAATATTATTCTATACTTTCTATTAAATTATCAAAAATCATTGCTACTGTCATTGGCCCAACTCCCCCAGGAACAGGTGTTATATACGATACTTTATCTAAAACATTGGGAAAGTCAACATCCCCAACAACTTTACCATCTACTCTAGATATACCTACATCTATTACTATTGCTCCATCTTTTAACATATCTTTAGTAATAAATTTAGGATTACCCACGGCACTAATAACTATATCAGCATTCTTAGTTATTTCATTTAAGTTATTAGTGTAAGAATGACACATACAAACTGTGGCATTCTTACTAATTAATAAATTAAATAAAGGTTTACCTACTATAATACTTCTATTAATTAAACAAACATTTTTACCTTCTAAATTAATATGATAATAATCAAGTAATTTCATTATTCCTTTAGGAGTACAAGATATATGACTAGGTTTACCTAGTACTAAATTACCTAAAGATATATTAGAAAAACCATCAATATCTTTACTTGGTTTAATTCTATTAAAACAATTTATAATATCAATTTGTTTAGGTACAGGACTTTGTAAAATAATTCCATTTATACTATCATCATTATTTAATTTATCAATTAAATTAATAACTTCTTCTTCAGTTGTATTTTCATCTAAATGATATAATTTACCATCTACTCCTAATTCTTCACATTTTTTTAATTTATTTTTTATATATATACTACTTGCTTCATTATTACCAACCCATATAATAGCTAGTCCTAATTTTTTATCTAATTTACTTAATTTTTCTTTTACTTCATTAAGTACTTCAGTACTTACTTTTTTTCCATCAAGTAATTCCAAATTTATCACTCCTCGTATAATATTTTTTGTAATCAAATAATTTTGATTACTTTGATATAAATTTTATAATTTTTAGTTATAACTAAAAATTATAAAATTTTCGCTTTTGACTGGTGGTAGTCTAATACTTATAATATTTATTCGAAATATTATAGTTGAATGGAAAATTCTTTCGCTCCTTGCAACTTCGATTGCTTATTAAGACTGCTTCCTAACTTAAATCTATATTCTTCTTACTCAGATGCTGCAACTCTTTGAGTAACATAGCATTTTACCTACTTATTGATGATTGCTAATATGCGAGGTTGCTGTTATGGTTTAAGATTAGGCTACCACATTCATTTTAATATTTCACAAAATTCTTAATTAGAAAGGTGGTGATTCTATGAATCAAACTTTATTTGTTGGTATTGATGTCTCTTTAAAATCTAATCAAGTTTGTGCAATAAATTTTAATCAAGACAAACTTCTTAATTTGTCTTTTGATAATACACCTTCTGGTTCAGATTATTTAGTCAGTTCTATTTCTAATATTATGAATGAACACCATTTTAATAAAGTTATCTTTGCTATGGAATGCACTGGTGTTTATTATATTCATATTGCTTCCTATTTAAGTTCTAATCCTATTTTAAACAATCTTCATTCCGTTGTTTATACTGTTAATGCTAAAAGCATTGACAAATACAAAGATTCCTATATTGAAATGGAAAAGACTGATCCAGGTGATGCTTTTATCATCGCTGATTTTATTCGCGTAGGTCGTACTAATTCTTTATCTCCTTTTAAAGGTTCTCAGTTTCTTGCTTTGCAAAGATTAACTCGTCAAAGAAAGCACCTTGCTGACCAAATTTCTAAAGAAAAATGTTATGTTTCTGCTAATATCTTCCTTAAATTCTCTGGTTTGGAAAATACTGATAATAAACCTTTTTCTGATAAATTTGGTAAATCTTCTTCTGCTATTTTAACTGAATTCCTTTCTATCGAAGATATCATTAATACCCCTATCGAAAATCTTGTCGATTTTATTTCTTCTAAGGGGAAAAATCGCTTTAAAAACCCAGAAAACAACGCTAATATCTTAGTTAAAGCTGCTAGAGATTCTTACAGACTTGATGCTGTCTCTTATGAAGCTGTTGGCTCTGCTATTGCTTCTTCTTTAACTATTATTACTTGTCTTCAATCTGAGATTAAAAGTATTGATAAGGCTATCTTAAAAGTCATTAAAGGCTTAGATTCTAACGCTTATCATATCCTTTTATCCATTCCAGGCATTGGTCCAGTTTTTGCTGCTGGTATCTTGGCTGAAATTGTTGATATTAATCTTTTTAAATCTCACAATCAACTTGCTAAATACGCTGGCTTCTATTGGCCTAGACATCAATC
>CANQQX010000006.1 GCA_947626115.1 uncultured Bacilli bacterium | reverse complement strand
AGTGCTAATATAATTTTGTAGGTTTTTCGACATTTTTATATTCGTCTTTTCCTACATTTTTATATTAGCACTATCAATTAGGAATGACGATACAAGGGGCAAGTACGCTCTTTTTAACAAATATAAAACGAATAAGGAAATTAAGAGAAGAAAAAAATAATAAAAAGGTCAAAGAAAAGAGTTAAATAAATAGTAAAAGATATGACCTCTTATTTTTTTTACAAAAAAATTAGTCAAAAATGTAAAATAAAATGTAAAAAATCACAATTTTTGTAAAAAAATGCAACTTTTTCAGCATTCTCTCTTGATTCTCGGGGGG
Source organism: uncultured Bacilli bacterium (assembly GCA_947626115.1). GTDB lineage: Bacteria > Bacillota_I > Bacilli_A > RF39 > UBA660 > SIG200. The sequence goes on along the minus strand of CANQQX010000006.1, from coordinate 51,757 downwards.
GGTATATTATAATAATCTTATAGTAATAGGAGTGTATAGTTATGGAAAATGAGAATACTAATGAGAATAAGAAAAAACAAAAGGTAATGATACTAATTGGTGTAGTAACATTACTAATAGCAGTACTCGGAGCAACATATGCGTACTTTCAAATAAGTACAAATACAGAAAGTAGTAATACCAATATAACAGGAAGTACACCTGCAAAAAGTTTAGTAACATTAAAACCGGGAACAGATAATTTACATTTAAATATAAGTGCAGGTGATATGTCATATGAAAATAAAACAAAAGAATATTATGCAACAGATGCAGAAGCAAAATCATATGAAGAAAATGAAAGTGATGGAACAAAGACAATAGCATCAGTAGAATTAACAGGTGGAGAAGCAACAACCAAATATAGTTGTACAGCTAAGTTAACAGTATCAAAGGTAACTGAACCTTTAGAAGAAGCAGATACAATGGTAGAAGTCTTACAACCAGGAGATATGATATTACAATTTAAAGGAAATATCATAAGTGAGAAATTAGATTTAAGTGAATTAAAGACAACAGGAAGTAAAGAATATAATTTAAAGTTTAAAGTAACAGGAAATACCCCAGAAGAAATACAAGCATATATCAAATTAGTAAATAAAGAAGAGCAACAAAATTACTTAGCAGGAAAGAAATTAAATATCAATATAAGTACAAGTGAATTAAAATGTAATGTAGCAATAGTTGATACAACAGTAGCTCAATTAAGATATGAAGATAGTCAAGGATATTTAAGTGAAGAGTTACAAGGTGGAATGTATAGATACCAAGCAGCACCCAGAGATGAAAATGAAGCAGCACAAATGACAAACTGGATATGTTTTGGAACAACTAATAAAGAAGAATGTACAGATGAAACAGATAGTGATGGTAATAGTATACCAGATGGAATAGATAAATATATGTATCGAATAATAGGAATAACAGAAGAAGGACAATTATATTTATTAAAAGAGACATTCTTAAAAGAAGAAACTCAAAAGACATTTGTATGGAATGATAAATATTCTATTGATAGTTCAAATTCATATTATTGTGAAAATGGAATATGTCCAGAATGGCCGGAAAGTTTATTATTCAAAAGAATAAATGGAACAAGCAATGGAATACAAACAGGAGATGGTAAAATACTAAACAAAGATTGGACAGATATATTTGTAGATAGTAAAGAATATAGTTATTTAAAATCCGGAGATGGTAATAGTGGTGGAGAAGCAAGCGAATGGTATAATTTAATAGCGGATCACGAATGGATGTATGGAGATACAAAAACTCAAAACGATTCAGTAATATATAATGGAAAAAATATGTATGATATTGAAACTGGTCAAACAGAAACAATACACTATGTAGGAACAAAAGGAAATATAACCCGAGAAACATACACATGGAGTAACAAAGTAAAAGCAAAAATAGGTTTAATGTACATACATGATGTAGCGTATGCATATTATGATGGATCCAGTGAAGAAAGTCGCGGAGATCCAGGAAGTAATACAAATGTAAAAAATAGTTGGATACATTTCTTGAAAGATGGATACAACACATCAACAGATTACGAATGGTTGAGCACTCGCTCGGGTGTCATCGCTCCGGGTGTCCTGATGGTCAACGCGCGTGTCGCGGAGGATGACGGTAGCATGAGCCGCATGATCGGGTTGAATGGCGGAGGAGGCGTGAGGCCTGTCTTCTATGTTGAAACAAGTGCAAAAATTGCCGATGGAGATGGTACAAAAGCAAATCCATATATCTTGGATGTCCAAGAATAATTAGAGACTTAGATAGTCTCTTTTTTAGTTAACAAATTTAATATAATACCTAAGAATAAAAAATTAATTAAAGTATTGGTACCACCATAAGAAAGAAAAGGAAGAGGTATACCCATAATAGGAAGTAATCCTAAATTCATACTAATATTATATATTTGATGAAATATAAATATAGCAATATAAGTATAAGCAAATGTTTTAATAGATTTCGATTTATTTTTATTTATTTTGTAAATTAAAAATAAATCTATTATGATAAAAGATAAACAAATTATAATAGCAGATAATACACCATAATTACCAATAGAGAAGGCAAAAAAGAAATCTGTTGGAGCTTCTGGTATATATAAAAGTATTTTGTTTATTCCAACGCCAAAGAAAGATGATGAACCAATAGTAATTAAAGCATTTTCTAGTTGATAAGAGTTACCTTGAGCAAAATTAATAAGACGATCCATTCTGTAAAAGAAAGATGTGCCAATTAGTTTTATTAAAGTATCTTGGAAGAAGAAGTATAAAGCAAAGAAAGAAGATATACCTAAAATTAATAAGCTAAAACCAGTTATATACCACCATTTATTTAATTTTAAAGAAAGAATAACTACTAAAAGAATAATTAAAAAATTAATAATAGCACCGGTATCTGGTTCTAGAAAGACTAAAATAGAAGGTATTAGAGTTAAAAATAATAATTTAAATATTATTTTTAACTCATCTTTAAATGTTTTTAATTTAGTATTTGATGCAATATTAACTAAATACAAAGATAAAGATAATTTAGCAAGTTCTGATGGTTGAAAAGTAATACCAAAGATATTTAGCCAACATTTAGCTCCATTAACATCACTTCCTAAAAATAAGACTAAGATAAGTAAGATAATAGTAAATAGATAAAAATAAAAACTATATTTAAATAATTTTTTAAATTTTAATTTTTGACATAATAAAAGAATAATAAAACCAATAATAAACCAAATTAATTGTTTTATAAATGCTTTATTATAAGTAGGACTAATAAGTTTAGCATTAAGCATATTAAAAAGACTTATTACTGATAGAATAAGTAAAAATATAATTAATAAGTAGTTATCTTTAAAAAACTTTTTCATATATTTATTATGGTCCAAAAGATAGTTATTTATCATAAAATATAGTGGAGGTATGTATATGAAAGATTTACCAAGAGTATTTGCAAATAAAATTGATGAAAGTATTAATAATGATCAAGAACTTTTTTATGGGAATATGAGAGGAAATGCTCCCAAAGATGATTTAAGTGTTGTTAAAAAGATAAATAACATTTTTGCCGATTCTCACCATGTCTATAAAAGTAGAGTAAGAATTACTTTAAAAAATGGAGTAGTTGAAAAAGTAATTGTGGGTAAAACTAGTTCAGAACTCATTACGATAGATGGAGAATTAATTAAAATAATAGATATTGTAGATATTGTTAAATTATAGTTTTTTTGTTATCATTTAAGTATGAAAAAGAATGATATTAAATATATAGTTATTTTTATTTTATTAATTATATTAATAGTAGGTACTATTATATTTTCACAATTTAAAAATAAACCACTTAATAATGTAGATCGTAAAATAGAATATATATTTAATAATTTAACTTATGATAATGTTTTAAATATGAGTAAAAATACATTTAATAATGCATTAAAATTAGTTAAAAATGATTTTGAATATGAAATAGATAATGATGAATTTATTTTATATAGTATTAATGATTATAATAGTTATAAAAAAATATTAAATTATTCTTTAATAAGTAGTACTTTAAAAAATAATATAATTGATAGTTTTCTAAATAGTAAAAAGATTATTAATTATAAAGATGAATATTATATAGAATCATATGATAATGATTATAATAAAGATTATGTTGGTAGTATTTTAAGTATTAATAATCATGGAGATAAATTTGTTACTATTAAAAGTACTAATTATTATTGTGATGATGGTAAATTTATTGGTGTAATAAATACAGAACCTGATTGTGATTATAGTAAAACAGAAAGTAAATTTACTTTATCTTTAGAAAATCATTTATTAAAAGTAAATAATTTAGAAGAAATAGAAAGAATATTAAAATAAAAAAATATATTAAACGATTTCGTCAATATATTTTTTTAATTGTTTAGAATTATTATCAAATATTATTTTTAATTGATTATCAATTTCGACAATACCTTTAGCACCTAGTTTTTGAATAGCATCTTTATCAACTATCGATACATCATGTAAAATTACTTTAAATCTACTCATATTACATTCAGCATTAATAATGTTATCTTTACCACCAAGAAATCCAATTAATTTATTTTCTTTAATAGCAAAGTCTTTTCTAGTTAACTTAATAGCTACCGCTAGAATAATAAGTATAATAATACCTATAACAATATATTGAAGTGTTGGATTCACATTTCTTCACCCATAATAATTATACTATAAAAATTTGATATTTAAAAGTGGTACTCACTATTTTAGAAAATAATCATAAATTAATAATGAGAATACATGAAAGGGTGAAATAATGAATAATAATTCAAATAATTCAAATACTGGCAATTGTATTAATGAAATTCTAAGTATAATTTTAGTATTACAAGAAAATGCTTGCCCAGATAATTGCTTAGACACTTGTGATAGACCAATGCTTGGTGGTGGCAGCAATTGTTTAGTTTGTAACACAAGACCGGTAATGCTTTATACTTGCTGTGGTAATGGTACACCTTGGAGTATGCCTATAACAAAAGATGTAACTACTGATTGTAGTGGTGAACCTTTAGGTACTACTTGTTCAACAGTATTTAGAGTAGAAAAAATAGAAGGCAATTGCTGTACTTTTAGAGTTCTTGCTGAAAATACTGATACAACTTCATTATATCCATATGTAACAACTAACTCATTCTTTACAATGGATTGCAGTTGTCTATGTGCCATAAGATGCTTGTCAGATACTTATGTTGACTGTGTTTGTTAAAGTGTAAGCAAAGTGTAGATGGAAACCATACTCAGTTATGGTTTTTTATTTTGAGAATGTGTGCTATAATGGTCATATAAGAGGTGAAGGAAATGCAAAACAAAAAAAGTTTTATTGCTAGTGAGAAAGATAAAAAGTATTTTATCAGAAGATTAAATATCATTGGTGGCCAAATAAATGGGGTTACTAAAATGATTGAAGAAGAAAGAAGTTATGAAGAAGTTTTAATTCAACTTGCGGCTTTAACATCTTCTCTAAAAACTACAGGTAGAAATATTTTAGAAAATTATATGACTAATAATATTAAAACTACTAGTAAAAAAGAAATAGAAGAAGCAATAAATTTATTTAATAAATTAGTTTGGTGAGTACATGAAATTAAAGAAAAAAATTAAGAAAAGTTATGAAGGAGCTTCTAAATTTACTATTGCAGTTTATTTGTTTTTAAGAACTTTAGTATTTTTAGCTTTTATAAGAGAATTATTTTTAAAAGAATATGGTAATGCCATACTTTGTTTAATTACATTAGTTTTATTTATAATACCTTTCTTTATCGAGAAAAAGTATAAAATAAAATTACCTAGTTTACTGGAAGTAATTATCTTATTATTTATCTTTACCGGTGTAATTCTAGGGGAAATACATAATATGTATGTAAGAGTAGATAATATAGATACGATTATGCATACTTTAAATGGCTTTCTATGTGCAGCCGTTGGCTTTTCTTTAGTAGATTTATTAAATGAAAATGTTAAAAGAATTAACTTATCCCCATTTTTTGTTACTATTGTAGCTTTTTGTTTTTCGATGACTATTGGGGTAATTTGGGAATTTTATGAATTTGGGTGTGACCTTATATTTAAAACAGATATGCAAAAAGATACTTTTTTAAAGAGTATTGCTACAGTGGAATTAGATGAACAAAAAATAAATAAATCAATTGTTATTAAAGATATCGATAAAGTAATATTATATGGTAAAGATAATAATGTTTTGGCTACATTTAATGGTTATTTAGATATTGGTATTATTGATACAATGAAAGATTTATTAGTTAATTTTATAGGTTCAATAGTATTTAGTATCTTTGGCTATTTATATATTAGAAATAGAGATAAATATAAATTTGTGGATAATTTTATTGTAACTAAAAATGTCAAAAAGGAATCTAATTAGATTCCTTTTACTTTTAAATAATAGTATTTTATTTTATAATAAGTATAAGAATAGGTGATTTTATGAGTATACTTTCTAAAAATGAAATAGAATTATTAGATAAATATTTTAATTTATGTAATTATATGTCTGTAGGAATGCTTTATTTAAAAGATAATCCGTTACTTAAAGAGCCTTTAAAGAAAGAAGATATCAAAAATAAATTAGTTGGACATTGGGGTAGTGCACCGGGACAAAATTTTATTTACATTCATTTAAATAGAATAATTAAAAAATATAAATTAAATATGATATATGTAGCAGGTCCTGGTCATAGTGGACAAGCTATGATTGCGAATAGTTATATTGAAGGAACTTATAGTGAAGTATATCCTGATATAACACAAGATGAAAAAGGTTTACAAAAATTATTTAAAAACTTTTCTTTCCCTGGTGGAACATCTAGTCATGTCGCTCCAGAAGTTCCTGGATCTATTAATGAAGGGGGAGAACTCGGATATTCTTTATCTCATGCTTTCGGAGCTGTTTTAGATAATCCTTCCCTAATTGCAGCTTGTGTAATTGGTGATGGGGAAGCCGAGACTGGACCTCTTGCAACTTCTTGGCATGGCAATAAATTTATTAATCCCAAAAAAGATGGCATCGTATTACCTATCTTACATTTAAACGGTTATAAAATTGCTAGTCCTACAGTTATGGCACGAATTAGTGAAGAAGAGCGAATCGACTTCTTTAAAGGTTGTGGTTGGGATCCCATTGTTGTTGATGTTACAAATACATCCGATTATCACGAACAAATGGCAAGTGCTCTAGAAGAAGTCGTTAAGAAAATTATAAAAATTAAAAGTGATGCTAAAAAGAATAAAAAATTTATCAGACCTAAATATCCAATGATTATTTTTAAATCAAAAAAGGGTTGGACTTGTCCAAAGATAGTTGATAAGTTAGAAATTGAAGGAACTTTTAGAGCTCATCAAGTGCCTGTATCTTATGCTAGTGCTATAAATGATTTAAAAATAATTGAAGATTGGCTTAAAAGTTATCATCCAAAAGATTTATTTAATGAAAAAGGTAAAATAAAGAAAGAAATATTAGATATGACCCCTAAAGGTAATATGCGGATGAGTGCAAATCCGATTGCTAATGGGGGAATGCTTTTAAAAAATTTGAAAGTGCCTGATTTTACTAATTATAAGATTGATGTGGTAAGAGGAATAACTAAATCTGAAGATATGCGAGTACTTGGTAGTTATATTAAAGATATAATTAAACTTAATAAAAATAATTTTAAAGTATTTGGCCCTGATGAAGCTTTGTCTAATCGTCTTAATAATATTTTTAAAGTAACAAATAGAAAATGGGATGCCGAAATTAAAGATAATGATGAATTTTTAGATAATATGGGAAGTGTCTTTGATAGTTTTTTATCCGAGCATATGTGTGAAGGAATGTTGGAAGGTTATCTATTAACGGGAAGACATGGGATGTTTCATAGTTATGAAGCATTTATTAGAATAATTGATTCGATGGCAAGTCAACATGCTAAATGGTTAAAAGTAACCAAAGAAATCCCTTGGCGGAGAGATATAGCATCCCTAAATTACGTTTTAACAAGTCATATCTGGCAACAAGATCATAATGGTTATACCCATCAAGATCCCGGTTTCTTAAATCACTTAGCCACGAAAAAAGCTGATACCGTTAGAATGTATTTTCCAATAGATACTAATACTTTACTTTCAACATTTGATCATTGTATTCAAACGAAAAATTATATCAATGTTATCGTGGCATCTAAACATCCTAGCATTCAGTGGTTATCGATGGATGAAGCAAAAACTCATTGTAAAAAAGGTTTAGGTGTTTTTGACTGGGCATCGAATAATGCCAAAAATCCGGATATTATTTTAGCATGTGCCGGTGATACCCCAACACTAGAAGTGATTGCAGCTTCCAAAATTTTATATGAATATTGTCCCCATATTAAAACAAGAGTGGTAAATGTAATTGATTTAATGCGACTTCAAAATAGTAATAAACATCCGCATGGTTTAACCGATTCAGAATTTAATAAAATATTTACGGAAGATAAACATGTTATTTTTGCTTTTCATGGTTATCCTAATTTAATTCATGAACTTATCTATAATAGAGTTAATCGTAATTTCCATGTTCATGGCTACCTTGAAGAAGGTACTATAACTACCCCTTTTGATATGCGTGTTCAAAATAAAATAGATCGTTATAATTTAGTTTTAGATGCTCTAAAATATGTGGAAGAAACCGAAGAAGTAAGATTATGTAAAAATTTAATGCATAAGAAATTAAAAGAACATGAAGCATATATAGTTAAAGAAGGTATAGATATAGAAGAGATACGTAACTGGACTTTTGGAGGTTAATATGAATTTATATGATTTTGATAATACCATTATTAAAGGAGATTCATCAATTAAATTAATTAAATATTCATTTTTTAGACATCCAATAATACTAACCATTAGTTCTTTTAAAGCTTCATTAGAACTTATTAAAGGAAGTAGTTTGGAAAGTATTAAAAGTGAACTATTTAGTTTTATTAAAAAAATACCTGATTTAGATAGTTATATTAATAAATTTATTTTAAAGAATAAAAAACATATTAAAAAATTTTATTTAGAGAGACAAAAAGATGATGATGTTGTAATATCGGCTTCTTTTGATTTTATAATCATCCCTTTTTGTCATAGTATAGGCATAAAAAATGTTATTGCTACTAAATATGATACAAAAAATGGTTGTATTATAGGGAAAAATTGTAAGGGAGAAGAAAAAGTAAAAAGATTTAAAGAAGTATATGAAAATGTAGAAGTTAATGAAGCTTATTCTGATTCTTTAAGTGATATTCCTATGTTTAAATTAGCTAAAAAAGCTTATTTAGTAAAAAATGAAGAAATAATTTTATATGAAGAAAAATAATTGTTAATAAATATATTTTTATGATAAAATAAATAACAATTAGAAATGAGGTATATTATGATAAATGAAGATAATTTAGTTAATATTGGTGATACAATAGATACCATATTTATATATCCTGATGGAATAGAAGAACCTGTATCATTTTATTTATATGATTTTAATAGCACAGAAGAAATTCCTACATATTCTCTTTCTGTACAATGTCCTATAGGCATGGCAGTATATGGAAAAGAAATTAATTCTTTATGTTCCGTTATGGGAGCTAGATATAAAATACTTATTCAAGATATTCATAAGAGATGCAAAAATATGGGATGTAGTAGATAGAAGATGAAGTGGATTAAGGATCATTTAATAATTTCTTTTATAATTAGTTTAGTAGTTGTTGTTAGCATTATAGTAGTTATCGTTGTAGTAGCTAATAATAAACCAGAAATAAAAGAAGAAAATTTTGCTATAAAAACAGATGGATATTATGTATATAAAGGATCTGATGTTTGGTATCAAATAACTTTTAAGGATGATTCAAAATTTTTATTTGAACCTTGGTTTTGTCCTAAAAGTGCTTGTGGTGGTGGCGGTGATGAATCTGGTACATATAAAATAAATGGCAAAGAAATTAACATTAATATTCCAGCTCATTATACTGATGGAGATCCAGAGATTGATAATATTGAATTTATTCCAGAAAAAAATTATAAAATTACGATAATAAATGATAGACAAATATCTTTAGCTGATAAGATATATAATTGGCAAAAAAATGATATGTTTGATGAATATGAAGAATAAAAAAATAAACTAAATAAATATTATTAAAAAATTAGCATATTTTTTATTAGAGGTGTATATGAAAAAATTAATAATATTATTTAGTTTTTTAATTTGTTTTGTTTTACCAGTTAAAGCTGCCGAAGTGGTAGAATATAGTGAAAGTGCTATTTTAGTTGAAAGTACTACAGGTAAAGTATTATATGAAAAAGATGCTGACTTAGAAAGAGCACCGGCATCAATGACTAAAATAATGAGTATGATTTTAATTATGGATGCCATTAATAACGGTAACTTAAAAATGACTGATGATGTTGTGATTAGTGAACATGCTAGTAGTATGGGTGGTAGTCAAGTCTATTTAAATACGGGTGAAACTTATAAAGTAAAAGAGTTAATTAAATCGATTGCGATTGCATCTGCAAACGATGCAGTAACTGCAATGGCGGAAAAAATTGGTGGTACGGAAGATAAGTTTGTCGAAATGATGAATAATAAATGTAAAGAGTTAGGTTGTACGCATACTAATTTTGTGAATCCCCATGGTCTTGATGCGGAAGGACATTTTAGTAGTGCCAGAGATATGGCTTTAATGGGTACATATCTCGTTAATAATTATCCCGAAATATTAGAATTTACTTCTATTTATGAAGATTATTTACAAAGACCAGATGGTTCTAGTACATGGCTTGTAAACACCAATAAATTAGTGAGATTCTATCAAGATGTCGATGGTCTTAAAACTGGTTTTACACAGACGGCTGGCTATTGTTTAACATCAACTGCTAAGAAAAATAATATGCGTCTAGTAGGAGTAGTAATGGGTGTAGATTCACCTGATAATAGAACGAGTGATACTGTTAAACTTTTAAATTATGGTTTTAATACTTTTAAATTATCAGTAGTTTATGAAAAAAATAAAATAATTGATGAAGTAAGAGTAGAAAAAGGTAAAGAAAATACTGCTAAATTAATACTAATGAATGATGCCACTGAACTTTTAAATATCAATGATAAAGCAAAAAATTATACTATTAATATAAGTATTGATAAAATAGAAGCTCCAGTTAAAAAAGGAGATAAAGTAGGAGTAGCGGAAATTCTTGATAATGAAGGTAATTTAGTAACTAAAGTAGGTATAACAGTAAATAAAGATATTAAAAAAGCTAATCTTTGGGATTATTTTAAAAGAAATTTAAATATGTTATTAGGTGGAAAAAGTGTAATTAAATAATTACATTTTTTTAAATAATTCATGAAATTTGTATAAGAAATAAATATAGTTTATGAATTATTTTTTGTTTCAACAAATATGTTGAATTGTGAACTCTTGTGTTGTATAATTTAATTACAATAGATGTGTAGTAAAACATAGTAATATTTATAATATTTTACATATTAAATATGAATACTAATAATAAACAGAGAAGGTTATTATAGATGAAAAGAGTAATAAAAAATAATTATAAAATAATAATTGCTTTTATATTAGGCTTAATAATATCTGGAACCACAGTATATGCAGTAGATGCCTATATCGAAAGTAATAAAGTAGCCTATAATAATCATAATAAAAATAATGTTGAAGAAGCCATAGATGAATTATATGAAAAAAGTGGTATACATAAGACTAAATGGGTAGATCCAATACTTAATGGAGCAGATCCGGTATTAAAGGAACCATTAATTCCAGTTGAAATAAAACCAAATGGTGAAGTCTATTATGCTAACGAAAATAGTGAATGGTATAACTATAGTGAGAAAAGATGGGCTAATGCCATAATACTTATAGATAATCCAAGCAATACAAATTATAAAGTTGGAGATCATATTCTAGAAGATGATATCGAAAGTTATTTTGTGTGGATACCAAGATATCAATATAAAGTATGGGATTTAGGAAAATATACCAGTGCTCCAGATGGAAGTACATTAGTAAATAATGACTATACAACATCAACAACCCAAGCCATGAATAAATCAAGAATAATCGATATCCAATTTGGAACACCAAATAATATACCCAAAATGACAGAGCCAAGTACAACAGGAGTATATTATACTCATCCAGCCTTTACTTTAGGAAATAAAGATTTAAATGGTATCTGGGTAGGCAAATTTGAAACCGGATATAAAGGGGCAGATAGCATTACTAGTGCTCAAGTAGATAATGTGGAAAAAGATAGTGTAATAATCAAACCTAGTGTTCATTCTTGGCGAAATATATCAATGAAAAATATGTTTATGACATCATTTAATTATGAAAGAAATTTAGATAGTCATATGATAAAGAATACGGAATGGGGAGCAGTAGCATATCTTTCACATTCAGAGTATGGTATTGGTAATGAAGTTAGGATAAACAATACACTTGATCATATGACTGGTTATGTAGCAGCTCCAAATACAAATCAAAGTACTCGTTTAGGTACTTATGCCGAAAGTACTGATCAAACTATAACTAAACCATGGAACACTTCAACTGGTTATTTAGGAAGTACAACCGGTAATATTAGTGGAGTATATGATATGAGTGGTGGATCTTGGGAATTAGTAGCGGGATGTATGGAAGGATTGGTAGGTAACAGTGGCTTTGATACTTCAACTTTAGCAACTGAAATGGCTAATGGTTATATTGATAAATATTCTAAAAATGATTCTCGTACAATATATGATAAAAGAATATTGGGAGATGCAACGGGAGAAATGGGACCTTTTTATCAATATTATGGTGGTGAAGGAACAAATGATCATCATAATAGTTGGTATGGTGATTATGCAAATTTTATAGATTCAACTAAACCTTGGTTTTTACGAACTGGTGGTTTTAATGATGGTGGTGGTGCTAGTCAATTTTTCTTCGCTTCTGCTATTGGTGAAAAAGATATTAACATTACTTTTCGGATTGTACTTGCTCCAAGTAAATGAAATATTATGTTAGTAAACTAAATGTTAAGTTAACAATGAAATGCCTTAAATAAGTAAATGGTTAATGTTATAATTTTATTTAAGGAGATTACTCATGGAAAAAGTAGTAAAAAAGTATAAAAGAAAAAAAAGAAAAATTAATAAAATTATAACTATTTTGTTATTAATGGCTATATTAATATTTTTTGGTGGTTTATTTTATCTAAATGTCTTACCTTTAATTACAAATATTATTATTTTATTAGTAACTTTATTTATCAGTGGATTTTTAGTATTATTTAATTTTAGTCGAAAAAAAGGATTTCGGGTTATTGGCTATTTCTTTAGCATTTTAATTATTACTATTTTTACTATTATTGCAGTTTATCTATATAATACAATTGGTTTCTTATTTAATATAACTGATGGTAATTTTGCTTTAAAAAATTATAATGTCGTGGTATTAAATGATAGTAAATATGATGATATTGATGATTTAAAAAATAAAGATGTAGGTATTAATAAAAATGATGAATCAATAAAAGATGTAAAAAGTAAATTAAATAAAAAAGTTAATGTGAAATATAAAGAATATGAAGATAGTAATGAATTAGTGGATAGTTTAATAAATGAAAATATTCCTGCTATTATTTTAGAAGATAGTGAACTAGCTATATTAGAAGAAAATAATGATGATTATTTTAATAGATTAAAAAGTATATATAAAATAGAAATTAAAAATAGTATTAAAGATTTACAAGATGCAGTTAATATAAATACGGAGCCATTTAATGTTTATGTCAGTGGTATTGATACTTATGGGAAAATTAATGCCGTATCAAGAAGTGATGTTAATATGGTATTAACAGTTAATCCTAAAACAGAGAAAATATTAATTACTTGGGTTCCCCGTGATTATTATGTTAATATTAATAGTAATCCAATGAAAGATAAATTAACTCATGCTGGTATTTATGGGGTAAATTCATCTATTTATGCTCTAGAACACTTACTAGATATTGATATTAACTATTATGTTAAAGTTAATTTTACCTCTGTTATAAAAGTAGTTGATGCTCTAAAAGGTATTACTGTTTATAATGATGAAACATTTACTACAAATGAAAATATTACATTTAGAAAAGGTGAAGTTAATTTAGATGGAGAAAGAGCCCTATCTTTTGTAAGAGACAGAAAACATGTTACTGGTGGCGATATCGGCAGGGGTAAAAATCAAATTAAAGTTTTGGAAGCTATTATGAATAAAGCTAGAAGTAAAGAAATAATCACATCTTATAATAAACTTTTAAAATCTTTGGATGGTGCTTTTGTTACCAATGTTAGTCAAAGTTCAATGACAGCATTTATCAAAAAAGAAATTAGTAGTCCAAGAAATTGGCAAATAGATAGTTATACTTTAGATGGTACCAGTGCTTATGATTATACTTATTCATTTAGTAAGAATAAATTATATGTTATGATACCAGATAAAGATATGGTTAATACTGCTAAAGAAAAAATTAATAGTGTTTTAGAATAAATAGTAAAATTATCTCTAGAAATAGAGATTTTTTTAATTTTTAGCACTTTTTGCAAGAAATTTTTGCGAAAAAAAAGGAAATTGGCCTCCTAGTGCACTATATATATAAGTGAAAGGAGGTGTGAAATCATATGGTAACTAAGATTCAAAATGAACAATTTTTAATGCATGATTCAATCTTTAAAGCCATTGTTGTAAATGAAAAAGATACAAGATTACTTGATTATATTTTATCCGATATTTTAGAAGAAAAAGTACATGTATTTAAGTTTGTACCAACTGAACTAAAAATAAGAAGAAAATCTGAAAGAATCAAAGTAACTGATTTAATTGTTGAGTCAGATAGTGGTAAGCATATTCTAGTTGAGTTAAATAGTAATTTTAGTAAGAGTACCAAAGTAAGAAACTTATCATATTATGCATCATATTATTCGCAAATAATAGAAAAAAGTAAAAAATATGATGAAGACTTAGAAACAGTACTTATAAACTTAAATAACGATAGTGAAGTAGAATTAGCAAAAAAGACATATTTAATAAAATGTAATGAAGATGGAAGTATCTATACAAATACATTTAAGATAATTAACATCAATCTTGTTAAGTACAAAAAGCTATGTTATGATGAATGTATAAAAGGAAACAAAGAACATATACATTTAGTAATGTTAAATGCCAATATGGAAGAGATGAAAGAATTAGGCAAAAAAGATAAAGTAGTAAAGGAGTATGAAGAAAGAGTGTTAACATTAACAAAAGATGGAGTAGTATTAAATCATTTAAGTTATGAAGAAGAGCAAGAGAAATTAAGAAGATCAGAAATATCTGAAGCAAGAGATGAAGGCATAACAAAAGGCATAGCAGAAAGAAACAATGAAATTGCTATTAATATGTTAAAAAAGAATATGAAAACAAAAGATATCATAGAAATAACTGGTCTTAGTGAAAAAACAATTGAAAAATTAAAGAAAAATATGTAAAAACTATCAACACTGAATTGATAGTTTTTTTAACAACTTGAATAGTAGATAATATTTTAGTAAAATAATATTGTGTGTTCTCGTAGCTCAGCTGGATAGAGCACAGCCCTCCTAAGGCTGGTGTCGGTGGTTCAAATCCACTCGAGGACGCCATTTTTATTTGCAAAAAATTTATGAGTTTTTAACCCATTATTTGGCCACCATTATTATGAATTACTTGGCCAGTCATATAACTAGAATCATCACTGGCTAAGAAGACAAAAGTTGGTGCAAGTTCATAAGGTTGGGCTCCTCTTGCCATAGCAGCCTCAGCTCCTAGTGATGGTATTTTTTCTTTTACCCAACAAGCAGGTTGAAGGGGAGTCCAAAAAAATCCTGGAGCAATAGCATTAACTCTTATATTTTTTAAAGCTAAATTACGCGCTAAGGCTCTCGTAAATCCTACAATAGCGCCTTTAGTAGTTACATAATCAATTAATTGGGGATCACCATAAAAGGTAGTAATTGATGATAAATTAATAATAGAGTCTCCGGAATGAAGATAAGGTAAAACTTCTTTAGTTAAATAAAACATGCCATAAACATTAACTTTCATTGTCCAGTCAAATTGCTCATCAGTTATGTCTTCAAGTTTATCTTGTTGATATTGGACACCGGCATTATTAACTAAAATATTTATTTTGCCAAATCTATTTAAAGTCTCTTGTACTATTCTTTGACAAAACTTTTTATTGGTAATATCACCTGCTAAAAGAAGACATTCTCCACCTAGGTTTTCAATATATTTTTTAGTTTCTTCGGCATCAATATGTTCATTATAATATGGTATTACTACTTTAGCACCTTCTTTAACAAAAGCAACTGCACAGGCTTTGCCTAGACCACTATCAGCACCCGTAATAATGGCTACTTTATCTTTTAATTTATTACTCCCTTTATAGTTAGGGTTATCAAAAATAGGTCTTGGCTTCATTAAATATTCCATCCCTGGTTGTTTCTCTTGTGATTGTTCAGGAGCCAAAATCTTATAATAAGTACTTTGCACACCTACCTTATTATCAAAATATTTATAATATTTGTTACCAAAATGATAATCGCTATCCATAAAATATCCTCCTTTTATACTATATGATTAATATAAAAGTTGGTTATTTAGGTATATAAAATAAATGGTTAATTATTTTTAAATTATCTTTATTTTTATTTACAATACTTTTTCTAGTGTAACCTGTAATTAAGTCTGCTGCTTGTACTGGATAAGAGTAAAGAGAATTTTTAAATATAACTCTGACAGTTAATTTATTATTAATTAGATTTTTAAATTTACTATTTTTTCTAATATTAGTCATGCCATATTTTAATTCTTGATAAATGCTTTTCTCTAAATTATAAAGTCCATTACTTTTATAACTACTTTGATCAACATAAATTATTAATTCTAATTCTTTATTTTGATCTATTTTATTTGTTTTTACTAAATCTTTAATGGTATTTTTAATCATCATTTTTATGGCATAATCTAAATAACGACCTTTAGATTTTTTGTTTTTTAAAATACTTTTATAAATTTTCGTAGTATCAATAGCAATACTCATTAATTCATATTTAGATAGATAATCTATAAATACTTGGAAATGTTTTTTCTTTAAATAACAACTTTTAAGTTCAATGGCAGGATGCCTTTTTAATAATCTTTTATATCGCGGTTTATATAATTCGACAATTTTTTGATATTCTTTTGTAAAATCATTTAATTCTTCGCTATTAAAAAAGATTATACCACCAAAAGTCATTATCTTATCTTGTATTAAATTGCCTGAATCATCGATGGCCATATAAATTGTTTGTTTCATCATATGTTGTATTAATTATCCTTTCTTAATTATTTATAATAACACTAAAAAGTGTAAAGTTAAATAATTTTTCAACATATAATATATTTTTTTGGTATAATTTAAATAGAAAGTAGGAAAATAATAATGAAAAATAAATTTAAAAAATTGACACCAAATGAAGATGATATTAAAAATGTGGAAAAAAATGTCAAAGCAGTTAAATTAAAAAGCGAAATGTATAATCATGATAATGAGAAAATAGAAAAAAGAGAAGAAGAAGATTCTAGAGATGCAGTTATGTGGGGTTTTGTTCTTGGTTTTATCTTATTTTCCATTTTACTTATTTTAATTATCATTTTTACTACTTAAAGGGGATGATCTAATGTTACTCGAATGCTTAAAGATTTTTGCAGCTCGGATTATTGATGTAACATTAGGTACTTTAAGAACTGTCTTTTTTGTTAAAGGCAAAACGATTGAACCATTTATAATTGCTTTTTTTGAAGTTTTAATTTGGTATTTAATTGCCAAAGAAGCCCTTAATACCGTGGGAAATACATTTTATATTGCAGTATCTTATGCGGGAGGTTATGCTACAGGTACTTTTATTGGCTCATACTTATCGAAAAGACTAATTAAAGGGGAAGTTGGGGTTCAAGTTATTTTAGAAGAAGGCTATGATAAATTAATTAATAAATTACATAAAAAAGGATATGGGGTATCAATTATTGAACTAAAAAATGATTTTGATGGTAAATATAAAGATATGTTATTTATTGAAGTGAGTACCAAAAATTTAAAAGAACTTACTAATATGATTAAAGCCTATGATAAAGATGCCTTTATGGTCGTAAATGAAACTAAACTTGTTCATAATGGTTTTGTTAAGTAATAGTGGATAACTATTATTTTTTTTGCAATTGTAACTTAGATGTAACTTCAACTATAATATAATTGTTTTAGAAAGGAAGAAATATATGGAAATTTTAAAAGTGGAAAACTTAACTAAAATATATGGAAAAGGAAATGCGAAAGTAGTAGCGCTTGATAATGTTTCTTTTTCTGTATCAAAGGGTGAGTTTATTGCCATAGTGGGAGCATCTGGAAGTGGTAAATCAACTCTTTTACATTTAATTGGGGGAGTAGATCGACCTACCAGTGGTAAAGTTTTTATTGATGGCACCGATATTTTTAATTTAGATGATGATAAACTAGCTATTTTTAGAAGAAGACAAGTTGGACTAATTTATCAATTCTATAATTTAATTCCTATATTAAATGTCGAAGAAAATATTACTTTACCTTTGTCTTTAGATAATCGGAAAATAAATCAAGCCAAAGTACAAGAAATGTTAGATTTACTAGGACTTTCTAATCGTAAAAATCATTTACCTAATGAACTATCGGGTGGACAACAACAAAGAACTAGTATCGGAAGAGCTCTTATTACTAATCCAACTATTATTTTAGCCGATGAACCAACTGGTAATCTAGATTCTAAAGCAAGTGAAGAAATTGTTAAACTTTTACAAAAATCTAATAAAGAGTTAAAACAAACAATTATTATGATTACCCATAATATGGAAATTGCTAAATATGCCGATCGGATTATAAAACTAGAAGATGGCAAAATAATCTAAGGGGTGAAATAGATGAATTTGTTAAAAAAATTAACTAAGAAAAATCTTCTTTTAAATAAGAAGAGAACTATTGTCACCATTATTGGGATTATTTTATCAGTATCTCTTATTACCGCCGTATCATCTTTATATGTTAGTTTAATTAATTCTTTAATATCATTTGAAACAAGTGAACAAGGAAACTTTCATGTAGCCTTTTATGATGTACCAATAAATGATTTAGAGAATTTTCAAAACAACCGAAGTGTTGAAGAAATATTTTTAACCAAAAATATTGGTTATGCTAAACTTGATAATTCGAAAAATCCGAATAAACCTTATATTTTTATTAAAGGATTTTCGCAAAAATCTTTAGAAAATTTAGGGGTTAAATTAGTTGATGGCAGACTTCCTGAGAGAGAAAATGAAGTAGTAATTCCAACTCATCTTAAAACTAATGGGAGAGTAACTTATAATATTGGTGATACACTTATTTTAAATGTGGGTGACAGAGTATCAAGTGATGGCACTATATTAACGCAGAACGATCCTTACATACCAGATGATTCAACAGAAGTTATAGCGGATGTTAATGGTAAAATATTAGAAAGTAATGATTATAGTAAAAGTAAAGAAAATATTACCAATACAAAAAGTATTACTTATAAAATTGTAGGTATTATTGAAAGACCACCTTATAATGTTGAAAGTTATTCTGCACCAGGGTATACTTTTATTACTTTAGAAAAAGATAGTGAATTTAATAGTACTGTTGATGTCTATGCAAGATATACTAAAAGTGGCATTAAAAATAATTTAAAAATTACGGCCGGTATTTTAGGATTTGATGAAGATTTATTTATTCTTTATCACAGTGGTGAAGTATTATCAGAATCAGAAAGTGATAAAATACTTTATGAAATAGATCATACTAAATATAAATTTCAAGAAAATAATTATTTAATTAAATTAGAAAATGATCCGATTAAAGATTCTAGTATTGGTGGTTTAGGGGTAGTAGTAGCTATCGTTTGTTTAATTATTATTGTTACATCTGTCTTTTGTATTAAAAATAGTTTTGATATTAGTGTATCAGAAAAAACAAAACAATATGGCATGCTTCGAAGTATTGGTGCAACTAAAAAACAAATTAAGAAAAATGTTTTTTATGAAGCTACTATTTTAGGTATTATCGGTATTCCTTTAGGTATTTTAGCAGGTCTATTTGCATCATACATTCTAATTATTGTTTCTAATTATTTCCTTTCTACAGCAATTAATGGCAGAATGTTAACTTTTTCATTCTCAATTATAGCTATTATTTTAGCAACTATTATTGGTATTATAACTATTTATTTATCTGCTATTAGAAGTGCCCGTAAAGCTTCAAAAGTATCCCCAATTGAATCAATTAGAAATAGTGCGGATATTAAAATAAAAGCAAAAAAGATAAAATGTCCTAAAATTATTAAGAACTTATTTGGCATAGGTGGAGAAATATCTTATAAAAATTTAAAGAGAAATAAAAGAAAATATCGCACTACCGTAATTTCAATTGTGGTTTCAGTTGCTACTTTTATTGCCTTATCTTCATTTATGAATATGGCATTTGATACAGTTAAAAATCAATTTAAAGAAGAAGATTTTAATATTTATGTTTACTTAGAAAATAATGATGCCGTTAAAAAAATACCTGAAATAACTAGTTTAGATAATATTGAAGAATATGCTATTCAAAGAGAATATCAAGCTGAAATTCAAAATGTTAAAATTAATAAAAAACATCAAGATTTAACGGGATATAATAATGATACTTATCGAGATCTTCAAATTATGGCCATAGGTAATGAGGCATATCAAAAATATCTTAAAAAGTTAGGTTTAAAATATGAACAAGTTAAAGATAAAGGTATTCTACTTGATAGAGTATTATATTCTTTAAATAATAAAGATTATCGCTACAGAATGTATGACTATCAAAAAGATGATGTTATTTCATTTATTGGCAATGATAAAAATTTTGATTTACCACTTGCCTTAATAACTGATGAGAATCCATTTAGTTTAAGTACAAGAGAATATGAAAGTATCGTTATTGTTAGTGATGAATTATGGGACAAATACTATACTTTAGATGATCGAGGCTATCTTTATATTAAATCAAATGATGCTTCTAAATTACAAGATAATATTGATGAAATATTAAAAGAAGATGATTATTATTTAAATAATACCGAAGAAGATTATAATATGATGCATAATTTATTTACTTTAATAGGTATCTTCTTATATGGTTTTATCATTGTTATATCTCTAATTGGTATTACGAATATCTTTAATACTATTACTACTAGTATGGAATTAAGAAGACAAGAATTTGCCATGTTAAAATCAATTGGGATGACTAAAAGAGAATTTAATCGTATGATTAGATTAGAAAGTATCTTCATGGGCTTAAAATCATTATTATTTGGTATTCCAATTGGTCTAATATTATCATATTTAATATTTATGGCATTAAAAAATGAAACTGGTATTTATAATGTTCCTATTCAAGCAATACTAATTACAATTATCTTTGTATTCTTACTTATTACTTGTATTATGAAATACTCAATGAGTAAAATAAATAAACAAAATACGATTGAAACAATTAGAAATGAGAATATTTAAAAAGGGTTATTCCCTTTTTTTCTCATCTGTTATAATATAATAAAAAATGAAAGGAAATATTATGCATATTTTATTAATTGAAGATAATGACACTATTATTAAAGGTCTTACTTATTCTTTAGAAAAAAATAATTATGAATTAATAGTTAAGAAAAATGTTAAAAGCGCTAAAGAATATTTATTAAATAAAAATTTAGATATTGCTTTAATTATTTTAGATATAACTTTACCAGATGGTGATGGTTTTTCCCTTTTTACAAATGTTATAAAAATTAAAAAAATTCCAACTATATTTCTAACTGCTAAAGATAGTGAAGAAGATATAGTAAAAGGTCTAACTCTAGGAGCAGAAGATTATTTAACAAAACCTTTTAGTTCGAAAGAATTACTCGTTAGAATGGAAAAAATATTAAGTAGATATAATAAAAATAATACTATTACGGTTAAAGATATTACTTTTGATTTTGCTAAAATGGAAGTATTTAAGAATAATAAATTAATTGAACTAACATCACTAGAATTAAAAATATTACATCTTTTATTTTTAAATATTAATAAAGTAGTAACTAGAAGTACTATTTTAGATAAAATTTGGGAATGGACTGGTAATGATGTTGACGATCATACCATAACTGTTTATTTAAAAAGAATTAGAGAAAAGCTACAAACAGATGTAATTATTACGATTAAAGGAATTGGGTATAGGATAGATGAAAAATAAAATTAATTTTAAAAAGTATTTAATAGTAACATTTATTATAAGTATCATTTTAAGTACTATTTTTGTATTTCTAAATATATATGAATATAATGTTTATAAACAAAATTTTAATAATAAAGTAGCCTTAATAATTAGCAAAGTAAAAGATAAATATCCGTTTATTGATAATAATGATATAGTAGAAATATTAAATAATAAAGAAAAGACAAATGATTTATTTAAAGAATATGGTATTTTAGAAAGTGATTCCTATATTTTAGAAAATAAAAATGCTTTTAATACTTTTTTAATTATTAATATTAGTTATCTTATTATAAGTATCATAATTATTTTATTTGTCTATTTACATTATGAAAAGAACAAAAGAAAAGAAATAAAAGAAATTACTAAATTAGTAGAGAGAATTAATAATAGTGATTATCAAATTAATTTAAATGATTTAACGGAAGATGAATTATCAATCCTTAAAAATGAAATTTATAAAACCACTATTATTTTAAAAGAAAGAGCGGAATTATCCCACCAAGATAAATTGGAATTAAAGAAATCTTTAGAAGATATTTCCCATCAGTTAAAAACGCCTTTAACATCAATGCTAATTATT
The DNA here is from genome assembly GCA_947626115.1 of uncultured Bacilli bacterium. Classification (GTDB taxonomy): domain Bacteria; phylum Bacillota_I; class Bacilli_A; order RF39; family UBA660; genus SIG200. Next base: position 29,164 of record CANQQX010000006.1, on the reverse strand, counting down.
TTAGATAATTTAATTGATGATGCTAATATGCCTAAAAATTTACAAGAAGAATTTATTCATGATTTAAAAAGAGAAGTTTTAAATATTAATTTTTTAGTCCAAAATTTACTTAAACTTACTAAATTTGATGTTAATACAGTTAAGTTTAATAAAAGAGATGTATTAGTAAGTGATTTAATTAAAGAAGTTATGAAAAATACGGCTACTTTAAGTGATTTAAAAAATATTGTAATAAATGTTAAAGGTAATAAAAAGATAAAATTAAATATAGATTTTAATTGGCAAATTGAAGCTTTAACTAATATTTTAAAAAATTGTTTAGAACATTCTTATAATGATAGTGAAGTAGATATAGAGTATAGTGATAATAAAGCATATACCAAAATAGATATTACTGATTATGGTGTAGGTATTACGAAAAAAGATTTACCTCATATATTTGAGCGATTTTATCAAAGTGAAAATGCTTTAAATGAAAGTATGGGAATAGGTTTATCTTTAGCTAAAAGTATTATTGAAAAAGATAATGGTAAAGTTTTTGTAACATCAAATAATAATAAAACGACTTTTACTATTAAGTATTTTAAAGTTTAAATTGTGAATAAATTATGAAAAATCATTAAAAAAATAGTACTATTTTAAAAAATGTTGTATAATTATGTTTGAAGGAGTAGAAAATATGAAGAAAAAAATATTATTATTTGTAGCAATGTGTTTATTAGTGTTACCAATTACTACAAAAGCTATATCTATTGATAAGTATAATACACTAAATTTAAAAGAAGCTTTAAAGGAAGAAGAGATTGATGAAGCTTTTAAAGATTATAAGGAAAATGATAAACAAGTAACAATTTATCTATTTAGAGGTAAAGGCTGTAGTTTTTGCCGTGCATTTTTAACATTTTTAAATAGTATTACTGATGAATATGGTAAATATTTTAAAGTTGTATCTTTTGAAGTTTGGAATGATGCTGAAAATAGTGCTTTACTAAGTTCAGTAGCAGCATTTATGAATAAAGATCTTCAAGGAGTACCATTTATTGTAATAGGAGATAAAGTCTTTGATGGCTATTCTAGTTCTTATGATGAAGATATTAAGAGCACTATCAAAGATTTATATAATAGCAAAGATAGATATGATGTTTTTGCGGAAATGACTGATAAAGATTTAGAAGTAACTGCTACTACACCAGAAACTGAAACTACTGATGGAACTGGTGATGCAACTAGTGAATATTCTAATACTTCTAGTAGTAAAGATATTTCTAATAGTGAAGTATTATTAGTAACATTCTTATTATTTATTATAAATATTATTGTTATAGTTGCTTATGTTAATTATGAAAATAAAAAAGTAATGCTTAAATTAGAAGAAAAATCAAGGAGATAAATATGAAAAAAGTAATATTATCATTATTAGTTATCCTTTCTGTTTTTACTTTAAGTAGTTGTGGTGATAAAGAAGTAAAAAATAGCGATGCTATTAAATTTAAAGAAGAATATGAAAAATTAAATGGGGAAAAAAACAGAAATGGAGTAGCTTATCGAGAAGTAGAAATAGATGAAGATAATCCATTTGTTTATGCTACAGCTGAAAAAATTCAAGAAAAAATAGATAATAAAGAAACTTTTGCGGTATATTTTGGCTTTAATAGTTGTCCTTGGTGTAGAAGTATTATTACTACTTTAATTGAAGTAGCAGATGATCTAAATATTGATAAAATTTATTATGTTGATGTTTTAGATATTAGAGATACTTATGAATTAAATAGTAAAAATAAACCAGAAAAAACAAAAGATGGTAGTGAAGGTTATAATGAACTTATTACTAGTTTAGCAAGTGTTCTAAGTGATTATACTTTAACTACCGAAAAGGGTAAAACTGTTAAAGTTGGTGAAAAAAGAATTTATGCTCCTAATTTAGTTAGTGTAGTGGATGGTAAAGCGCAAAAATTAAATACAGGTATAAGTGAAATGCAAACAGATAGTATGATGGAACTAACAGATGAAATGAAAAAAGATACTTATAATGAGTTTAAATGTGTTCTAGATTGTTTGCAAGAAGATGCTAAAGTTTGTCAACAAGGTTGTTAAGAAATAAATTGTAATAGATTAAGTTCTATTACTTTTTTTATGTCAAGTAAGATAAATTAATATTTATAAATAAAGTAATTTAATGCTATAATAAAAATATACAGTAATACGATATTTGGTTTACATCTCCTGTGTAAAATTAACAAAATCAGTTGATTTTCGGGGGGGGTAATATATACTTATCTTATAAAGGTAGAAAGGATCTATTATGAACGAAGAAGTAAAAAATAATGAGAATAAGAAGAAACAAAAGGTAGCAATACTAATAGGTTTAGTAACATTGTTAATAGCGGTACTTGGAGCCACTTATGCTTACTTTCAAATAAGTACAAATAATGAAAGTAGTAATACAACTATAACCGGAAAAACACCACCAAAAAGTTTGGTAACATTAAAACCGGGAGCGGATAATTTACATTTAAATATAAGTGCAAGTGATATGTCATATGAAAATAGGACAAAAGAATATTATGGAACAGATGGAGAAGACCCATATGTAGGAACAGAAGAATTAGGAACAAAGACAATAGCATCAGTAGAGTTAACAGGTGGAGAAGTAACAACCAAATATAGTTGTACAGCGAAGTTAACAGTAAGTAAAGTAACAGAAGAAGAAAATGCAGATACAATGGTAGAAGTATTACAACTAGGAGATATGATATTACAATTTAAAGGGAATATAATAAGCGAAAAATTAGATTTAAGTGAATTAAAAGAGAATACCCCAAAAGAATATAATTTAAATTTTAAGATAACAGGAAATAAAGTAGAAAATATCCAAGCATATATTAAATTATTAAATAAAGAAGAACAACAAAATTATTTAGCAGGAAAGAAATTAAATATAGATATAAGTACAAGTGAATTAAAATGTGATATAGCAGAGCCAGAAACAATAGATAAGTTAAGAAATAATGATAGTCAAAAATATTTAAGTGAAGATTTACAAGGCGGAATGTATAGATATCAGGCATCACCGGTAGATGAGACGGGAACAGCTCAAATGATCAATTGGATATGCTTTGGAACAACAGATAAAGAACAATGTACAAATGAAGATACAGGAATAGATAAATACATGTACAGAATAATAGGGATAACGGAAGAAGGACAAATGTATTTAATAAAAGAAACATTCTTAAAAGAAGGAACTCAAAAGGAATTTGCATGGAATGATAAATATTCAACAAGCTCATCTGATTCTTTTTATTGTGATGACGGGTTATGTCCAGAATGGAATACAAGTTTACTATTTAAAAGAATAAATGGAACAAGTAATGGAACACAAGCAGGAGATGGGTCAACACTAAACAAAGAATGGACGGATATCTTTGTAGATAGTAGTGAATATGAATATTTAAAATCAGGAGATAGTATAAATGGTACAAAAGATAATAAAGGAAGTAAATGGTATCAATTAATAGCGGATCACGAATGGATGTATGGAGATACAAACGTTGAGACGGAATCAGTAATATATAATGGAAGAAATATGTATGATATTGAAACTGGCCAAACGGAAACAACGCATTATGTAGATTCAATGTTAGTAGCAGAACAATATAGATGGCCAGCAGAAAATAAGGTGACAGCCAAGATAAGTCTTATGTATATACATGATTATTTATATAGTTATTATGATGGATCTACAGAAGAAAGTCGCGGAAACCCAGGAGGTGAGAGTGCAGCTAAAAATGGATGGTTGCATTTTCAAAAAGATGGGTATAACTCATCTACATATGTCGAATGCTTTAGCACGCGCAATGGGGTCCTCGGTGGGACGTCTATGCCAACGAACCATTACGTGTTGGCGCGTTGTGTGGATGGTTCTGGTAGGGTTTTTGGGACCCCTTTGGGTGTAGTAAGTAGTCTGAGACCCGTCTTTTTCCTTTCGTCGGCAGCAAAAATCAAGGATGGTGTTGGTACAAAAGCAAATCCGTATATCCTAGATGTAGAAGAATAATACAAAGAATTTTATTAAACTAAAGGTAGAGTTTTAAACTCTACTTTTTATAATTTAAAAAACAAATAATATTTGTTATAATTATAATTGGTGATAATAGTGAAAAATAAAAAAATTATTTTAGGAATAATATTAGTACTTATTATAATATTAAGTATAATATTTATTAATTTTACTAGTAAAAAAACTTATATTATAACTTTACCAAATATAGATAAGGTTGTTAGTTTAAGTATTGAGTATAATCATCATAATAAATATATTAGTAATAAAGATAATATTAAAGAAATATATAATTCTTTTAAAACAGTTACTAAGACTAAGATAAAGAGTAAAGAAAATACTCCAGTAGATGGTGAGAATCAAATTAAAGTTACTTTTTATTATGAAGATAGTGTTGCTACAATTGTATATGTATATAAAAAAGATAAAAGTTATTATTTAGAAGAACCTTATAATGGTATTTATCAAATAGATAAAAATATTTATAATACTGTGTTTGATTTGCAATAAATCATTAATTATAGTAAAATTTTAATAGGTGGTAAAAGCAAATGGAAAAAAGAAATAAGATTATTTTAATTACCGTGGTAATTTTAACTTTAATTGTAATAGCGGTATGTATATATTGTATTATAAATAATAATCATGTTAATAATAGTGATGCGATTAAATTTAGAACTGAATATATGGAGTTAAATGATAAGATTAATGAATCTGTTGGTAAAAATTATCCTTTAGTTAATATTTCAGTTGATAATACAGTTAAATATATATCCCCAAAAGAAGCAACTAAAATGTTAAAAACTGGTACGGGTTTAATTTATTTTGGCTTTAGTAATTGTCCATGGTGTCGTAGTTTAGTATCAGTTTTAACTGATGTAGCTATCGAAAAAGAAGAGAATATATATTATGTTGATATTGCCGATATAAGATCTTCATTTATAATTGAAGATGGTAAATTAAGTAAAAATAAAAAAGGTACTAAAGATTATTATAATATTCTAGAAGAATTAGATGAATATTTAGATGAATATTATTTAGAAGATGAAGTTGGTAATAAATATGATACAGAAGAAAAAAGATTGTATGCACCAACTTTAGTAGCGGTAAAAAAAGGAAAGATTACAGGAATTCATGTTGGGACAGTACCTTCACAACAAAATGGTTATGATAAATTAAGTAATGATGAAATTAAAGAATTAGAAAAAGACATTATAAAATTAATTGAAAAAAACAAATAAATAATTGTTAACATATTTAAATGTTGATATAATATAAAGAGTAAATAGGGTGAATTAAAATGGCAAAAAAGAAAAAAGAAAAAGTTGTTTTAGAAAATATAGAATTAAAACCACAAGCATTAGGTTATACATACCAAAAGAAAAATAATGTTGGTCGAGTTATCTTTATTTTTATTGCCTTTATCTTAGTTGTATATTTTATTGATGATATTAGTTTATTTTTTAATAGTATTTTAGGAAAAGAAACAGCACCGACAATAGAAAATAATGCTAATAATACAGATAAAAATAATCAAAATGAACCAACAGAAGAACCAGAGATAGAATATTATTCTTATTCTGATGATTTAAAAATTAATTTTAATGGTTTATCAATAGATGATTTTAAGACAGGCAATAATATGTTAACATTTGATGTAAATAATTTAAGCCAAGAAGAAATTGATGTTGCAAATAAAAAAATATTTTTAGAAACATATGATGAAAATAAAACTTTATTAGATAGATTTAAGTTAGATATTAATTCAGTAGCTAATAATTCTAAAATAACATTGGCATTAAATATTACTAAAGAATTTAATTATTTAACTATTATGGAGAAAAGTATTGATGATTATCCAGCTTTAACTTTAAATAATAATGAAAATGGTGAAAGTACTATAGTATGTATGAAGGATAAAGAAACAATTACTTATACTTTCAAAGAAGCTAGTTTAATTAAAATAAATGATAAAATAGTAGATAATGATATTAATAATACCAATTATAGTACTAATATGAATAATTATCAAAATAAAGTAAATGGTTATAAAACTATAGAAGGTATAGATGCTAATTTTACTAGTAGTTTAACTGGTTATACAGCTGATATAAATATAGACTTAGCTAAAACTGATTTAAATAAAGTAAATGAAAAATATTATTATGCATATTATGAAGCTGCTAAAGTTATAAATTATGAAATGCCTACCTATGGTTTTACTTGTAATTTAATGTAAGGGGAGTTTATGAATTTACAAATCCAAGATTTTGAAGGTCCATTTGATTTACTTTTACATCTAGTAAGAGTATCTAAAATGGATATCTATACCATAAATATAAGAACAATTATTGAACAATACTTAGATTTTATTAATAGTATTGATAAATATAATATTGATTTAAGTAGTGAATATTTAGTAGTATCGGCTGAACTCATTCATTTAAAAAGTAAAATGCTCGTAAATAAATGTGATGAAGAAGACAATGATGATAATGATGATGAATATTCTATTAAAAGTGAAGAAGATTTACGAAATAAATTAATTGAATATGAAAAGTATAAAAATATGACGGAAACTTTTAAAGCTTTAGAAGAAAACAGATTAGAATATTATACGAAATTACCAGAAAATTTAAGTAATTATGTTGATGATGATCATATTATTAATAGTGATGTTTCTCTAGATGATTTATTAAAAGCATTTTTAGAAATGCAAAAAAGAATAACTTTAGAAAAACCTATTACGACTAAAGTTACAAGAAAAGAGTATAGTGTTAAAGAGAGAATAAAAGAAATAAGAAATTTATTAAAAGTGAAAAAAAGAATAGAATTTACCGAGTTATTTGAAGTAGTTACAAAAGAAAATATTGTAGTAACTTTTTTATCACTTTTAGATATGAGTAAAAATAATGAAATATTATTAAAACAGGATCGAGTATTTAGTAAAATTATTATAGAAAGTAAGTGAAGTTATGAATAAACGTGGAGTTTTGGAAGGTTTACTTTTTGTTGTAGGTGATGAAGGAGTGTCTTTAGAAGACATTTGTAAAACTTTAGAAATTAAAGAAGATGAAGCTAAAGAATTACTTACTGAATTAAAGAGAGAATATGAAAGAGATGACCATGGCTTAAAAATTAGCTTTTTAGGTAATGTATTTAAACTAACAACAAAAAAAGAACATAAAGAATATTATCAAAAATTAATTACTACGAAAGAAGAAGTATTATCGCAATCCCAATTAGAAGTTTTAGCTATCATTGCTTATAATGAACCAATAACGAGAATTGAAATAGATAATATAAGAGGTATTAGTAGTGCTTATATAGTTAAAAAATTATTAAGTAAAGATTTAATTAAAGTAGTAGGTAAAAGTGATTTACCAGGGAAACCTAATTTATATCGCACTACCAGAGAATTTTTAGATTGCTTTGGTTTGTCTTCTTTAAATGATTTACCAGATATGATAAATGTCGAAGATGATAGTGAACAAGAGCTATTTAGTAAAAGTAATGTTGAAGAAAATATTTAGTATGTGCTATAATATTTCTAGCTTGCTCGTATGGCGAAATTGGTAGACGCGATAGACTCAAAATCTATTTTCCTCTGGAAGTCTCGGTTCAAGTCCGAGTATGAGCACCAATTTTAAAATTAATGACATATAGTCATTTTTTTAATGGGCAATAGTAATTTGTTATAAAAAAGAATTATCATAAAATACATAAGAAAGGATGTTTTTTATGATGTATTACCCTAAAAATAATTACCCTGTAACTAATTTAAATAATAATGATAGATATTTTTTAGTACCATTTTTAGGTGGAGCTTTACTAGGTGGAGCGGCGGTAGGACTAACAAGACCTAGACCTATTTATAATGTGGCTCCAAATCCAGGACCTAACTATGGTGGAGGTTATTATAATTCACCATATCCATATGGTAATTTTAGTTATAATTATTATTATCCAAGACCATATTAAAAGATTACCTTTAAGTAATCTTTTTTAGTAGTGTTAAATTAAAAATGCTTCAATGATAATTTGCTTGGTTTTGTTCTTTTGATTGCAAGTAGTTAATACTAATTTAGAATAGTCATCTTTTTTAATTTCAATTGTACCATCTTTTTCTTCTTCATAAATATTATTTATTTTATAAAAGTATTCATTATTGTTATAGTAAATAATAATTTCATCATTAATACTAAGTTTATCTAAATCTTTGAAAAATGATTTTCGACCATTACCAGAATGACCGGCAATAGCAAGTAAACTATTTTCCTGATCTGGCATGGAAGATTTAGCTAAAACTTGAATATTTTTATTAACATTATTATTTTTATTATCAATATTATAAAAACCCTTACGTAAATTAATAACAGGTATTTCTAATATACCAATATAATTATCATTACTTATTTTGTGATAACTATTATCATTAATAGTAGTATTAAAATATTCCTTAATTAATATTTTTTCTTTTTTATTTTCATAATATAAAGATAAATAATAAGCACTTAATAAAATAATTGTACTTATGAAAGTAATTAAAGATATTTTAATTATTTTCTTCTTTAGCATAAAGATAACATCCTAAAGATATAATAACATTTATTATACCAATTATATTAACTATTGTATTTTTATTATCTAATGTTTTAGGTACAGATAAGACTATTCGTTCATTAGTCATATTAGCTTTGATAATCTCACCATCTTTAGTTATTTCAAAGAAATTCTTACTATCATTTAAAACATAACCTTCTGGAGCTTCACTTTCAACAAAGTAGAATTTACCTACAAATAGATTAGGTATTTTGATATTACCGTTTTCATCTGTATAACCTTCAAAAATTAAAGTACCATTTTCATAATCATCTTCATAAGTATATACTTGAATTTTAGTATTAGGTAAAACTTCACCGGTAGATATATCACTTTTAGTAAATTCAAAAGTACCTTTAGGTAAATAATTTTTAAAAGTAAAAGATAAACTTACAATATCAGTATATTGATCTTTATATTTAAGTTCAAAATAATGTTTAGTTGCATCTAAGATATAACCATCTAATGTTTTACTTTCAACTAAGTAATATTTTCCCAAATATAAATTTTTAATATTAATTTTGCCATCTTTCGTAATATAACTATCTATTAAAGTTCCTTTTTTATAGATAAGAGTACCATCACCAGAATAAATATCTTCATCAGCATATAATTCATAAGTTACGCCATCTAAATCTATATCTTCATAATGAAAAGTATTATCTTCTAAAACAACTTTTTCCCCAACTTTATGAATATTTACTTCACCCATAACTTCTTTATTTTCAAATCTTACTTCTAAAATAAGTCCTAATTCATCATCATAGATAAAATTAGAATCATTATTAATTGAAAATTTAAGAGAAGTTTTATTCCATAAATAACCAGATAGTAATTGATTTTCTACTTCTTCAATTTGGTAGTTACCAGCTTTTAGTAAATATGGAGTAATAAACATACCATCAGTTGTACTAAATTCACAAATTTTTTCAGTTTTTGGATAAGTTACACTTTGACAGACATATTTGTTAGTATCTAAATTCTTAATTTTAAATTTAATACCATCTTTTACTAAAACTCTTTTTGAATTACTATCAATTTTAATAAGTTTTAAACGTGCCATAATTTCACCATCAGCAATAACTTTAGTAAGTGGTTCATCATTTTCAATGACTATTTCAAAGTCTTTAATCTTTTCAAAGCCTTCGGTTGTTGATGTTTGTTTAACTATGTAGGTACCAAAAGGTAGGGTAAGAGTTAAATGTCCATCTTTATCCGTTGTTTTAGTAGCTACTAACTCGTTACTGGATTTTAAATAAAATTCAAAAGTAATATTAGGCTCAGATGTAAGTATCCCTGTTTTATTGTTATTCATTACTTTATAAAATTCAATTTTTTTCTCAATAACTTTTTCATATACTTTAACACTTGGGTTAAGATTATCTTCGGTAATTTCAAAGTAATATTTTTGGGTATCTAAAGTGTAGCCTTTACTTGGTTTAATTTCTTTGAGATAGTATCTTCCTAATTTAGGTAAGTTAGGGCTAGTAACTTTAGAATTATTTCCAATAGTTACTTCGGTAATTTTATTATCATCACTATCATAAATACCATAGATAGCTCCTTTTAAAATAGCATCACCTTTGGGTGTAATAGATAAATTATCTTTATCTAATTTTTCTATAGTTACTTTACCACCTAAACTTTTAATAGTTACTTTAAAAGTTATTTCTTCATCTAAGCCAAAGTAACCCATTTTTTGCGAAATTTCATCAATTCCAGCATATAGAGTAGTATTAGTACTAGTATATTGCTTTCTTTTTAAAGTAATAGTAATATTCCCAACTTTTTTGGGCGTTACTTTCAAAGTGTTTTCATCGATTGATGCAGTATAACTATTGTTTTCGATAACTTCATAATTAGAAAGTAGATTATTACTATCAGTAAATGTTACTAACCTTCCAATGGTGGTACTTTTTTCTTCTCCCACAAATGATGGCATATCATAATGACTATTAACAAGTCTATTAATCTCATCTCGTTCAGTACTTATATCGATATAATCACCATGACCTGATGCTTCAGTCCAATATTCAACTTTACCATTACCAGTTAACTCCCAAATTAAGGCTTGAGCAGCCATCCGGTATTTTAAAGTTTTATGAGTAGGATAATCATAACCATAATAACCAATTAATTGCATTTTTTGATTTATTTCTTCACTATATGGTGAAGTAGTTAGTCCACCCATTTCTTTATAATCTAAAGTTGTAATATGGACACCAGGTTCAATACAATAAGTTGTTTTATTACCATCAATAACATATTCATGATATTTAGCCGAGAAATACTTTTCGCCACCTCCTTGTCTTACATACCAAACATTATCAATTGGTGTCTGCACTAATTTGGCTGCATTTACGCCTTTAATACTACTAAATAACACTACTGCAAATACCACTAAAAATTTCCAATATTTTTGCAAATATTTTTCCTCCTTTCACTTATATTATTCGTCGCTCATCGGCCGATTTCCTTTTTTTTAGGGGAAATTTTCACAAAAATTTCACAAAACTAGTCGTTTTCGCTATTTTTCTCCAAATTTCGACCCCATTTTAAATTAATTAAAAGATGAATAAAAAATTTATAAAATGCCCATTATGAACATAGAATTGTAAAGGGAGAATATTTATGTTTAATAATTTTGGTGTCCATGTAGCAAATATTTTTAAAACCGCCGAAAGGGAGCGATATGCCCTTCATCATCCTTATGTGGGAACAGAGCATTTACTTTTATCTATTCTTTTGTGTGATGAAGAGATGGCTAACTATTTAAAAAGTTATAAACTTACTTATGAGTCTTTTAAAAAAGAATTAACTTTAGTAGTGGGGAGTGCTACTAAAGCTAGTGAATTTAATTTATATACGCCTCTTTTAAAAAGAGTAATTAATAATGCTTTAGAAAATGCCAAAGAAAATAATAATGGGCTAGTTACGCCTAAACATTTAGTCTTGGCTATCCTAGAAGAAGGCGAAGGAATTGCTATTCGTCTTTTAATAGGCATGGGTATTGATATCGATGAAATGTATGAATCTTTGAATAAAAGTAATAAACTTACTAGTAAAAAATTAGAAATATATGAAACAGGTATTTTACTTAATGATACCGTTGATTTTAATGAATGTGTCATAGGAAGAGATAAAGAGATTGATCTAATTATTGAAACAATTTTAAGAAAGAAGAAAAATAATCCCATTTTAATTGGTGATGCAGGTGTTGGTAAAACTGCCATAGTCGAAGAACTCACCCGTCGGATTATGAAAAGAGAAGTACCAGATAATTTATTTGATACCAAAATTGTGGCTTTAGAAATGGGTTCACTGGTATCAGGAACTAAATATCGTGGTGAATTTGAAGAAAAACTTACGAAAATCATTAAAGAGCTCGAAAGTGAAGGCAACATTATTTTATTTATTGATGAAATTCATGCGATGGTTAATGCTGGTGGAGCCGAAGGAGCAATTACCGCCGGTGATATTTTTAAACCAGCCCTAGCCCGTGGTAAAATCAAAGTAATCGGCGCAACAACCGTCGAAGAATACAATAAATTTTTCTCCGGTGATAAAGCCTTAATGAGAAGGTTTGAAGTAATAAATGTTTCTGAACCAAATAAATGTGAGACTAAAGAAATACTTTCAAAAGTAAAAAGTGAGTATGAAAATCATCATAACGTAATTATTCCAAATAACATGATAGATAAAATTATTTATTATACTGATAAATTTATTACTACCAAAAAAAATCCGGATAAGGCCATTGATTTTTTAGATTCAGTTTGCTCAAAAGTTAAAACACAAAGCAATAATAGTGTTGCTAAAAAAGAATTGTATAAAAGAATAGAAGAAATAAAAAAACAAAAAGAAGAAAGTATTAAAGAAAATAATTATGATAAAGCCTTAGAATTATATCAAGAAGAATTAAAAATTAAAGACAAATTAAAACATTATCAAGTAAATAAAAAGCCTAAAATACAAGAAAGCGATATTATTAGTGTTTTAGAAAATAAAACTAATATGATATTTACCAAAGAAAAACTAAGTTTCTTAAAAGATATTGAAAAACAAATAGATAAAAAATTATATAATGTTAATAATTATACGAAAACTATTAGTAATTTAATTAGAAATAATTTATTAAATAAAGAAGGATTTTTAAAAGTATATTTAGAAGGTGGTTCATTTTTAGGCAAAAGTACTATTGTAAAAAAATATGCTGAGAATATTCCTGGAGCAACTTTCTTAAGAATTGATTTAAAAGAATATAAAACTTCTTATGATATCAATAAATTACTAGGTACAACCCAAGGCTATGTTGGTTATAATGATGAACACTTATTTAGTAGACTTAAGAATAACAATTTTACTATTATTTTATTTGATAATTATAAAGAGGCCCATCAAAATATTAAAGATTTAATTAAGGATATTTTAAAAGAGAAAGTTATTACTGATAACAGGGGTGAAAAGATCTATTTTAATAATACATTTATCTTTATTACTGATGATACGATAAATGATAAAAAGATTGGCTTTAATAATAAGAATGAGATAGAAGAATATAATGAGTTATATGATTTAGTAGATGAAGTAGTTAAATTTAATAATATAGATTTAGATACTTTAATTAATTATTTAAAAAGTAAGAAAGTAAAAAATATTGATAAAATAATTAAAAATAGTAACTATGAAAAATATAATTATAAAAATATTGAGAAATTAATAAAAGAAGATAGTTTGATTAAAAATTAAACTATTTTTTTGGAAATTCTATTGACTCTCGGGGGGGGTATATTATAATAATCTTATAATAAAGAAGGTTATTATAAATGAGAAAAGTAAATAATAAATATATATTTATACTAGGAGTAATAGTAGGATTAATATTATCAATATCAACAGTATATGCAGTAGATGCCTATATCGAAAGTAATAAAGTAACGTATAATAATCATAATAAAACAAATGTTGAAGAAGCTATAGATGAATTATATGAAAAAAGTGGTATACATAAGACTAAATGGGTAGATAAAACATTAAATGGAGCAGATCCTGTATTAAAGGATCATTTAATCCCGGTCGAAATAAAACCAAATGGTGATGTTTATTATGCTAACGAAAATAGTGAATGGTATAACTATAGTGAGAAAAGATGGGCCAATGCAATTATATTAATAGATAGTCCCAGTAATACAAATTATAAAGTAGGAGATCATATAATAGAAGATGACATTGAAAGTTACTTTGTCTGGATACCAAGATATCAATATAAGATATGGGATTTAGGTGAATATAGTGAATCTTATACTTTTAGTCAATTAACAGATGATCAAAGTAATCGTGAAAATGATACTGCATTTTGGAAGGTAGCTGGCAGTAATTCACGATTAATAGATATAAAATTTGGAACACCAAATAGTATACCAAAAATGAACGAAAATGAAGCAGAATTAAATAAATATTATACACATCCAGCATTTACATTAGGTACTAAAGATTTAAATGGTATATGGGTAGGAAAGTTTGAAACGGGATATAAAGATGCAACAAATGCAAATAATGCGGGAGTAGATAGTGAAGCACGTGATGAAATAATAATAAAACCAGATGTATATTCATGGCGTAATATATCAATAAAAAATATGTTTATGAATTCATATAATTATGAAAGAGATTTAGATAGCCATATGTTAAAAAATACAGAATGGGGAGCGGTAGCATATTTATCTCACTCTGCATATGGAATAGGAAATGAAGTAAATACAAATAATTCGGCTGATTTTAAAACAGGATATTCTGCAACTTCTAATATTGATCAAAGAATATATCCAGGAATAACTGCTGAAAGTACTGATAAGGTAAATACTCAACCATGGAATACTGCTTTTGGCTATTTAGCATCTACTACCGGTAATATAGGTGGAGTATATGATATGAGTGGTGGTGCTTGGGAATATATGGCAGCTTGTGTAAAGGGTCAAATTAGTAGTAGTGGATTTGATACAAGTGAATTAGAAAATCAGGTGGCCAAAGGATATATAGATGAGTATTCAGCCGATAGTTCAAGAGATTCATATAATAAAAGAATCTTAGGCGATGCCACAGGAGAACTTGGACCATTTTATAAATATTTAGAAAGTAGTGGTTGGAATGGTCTCCATAGTAGTTGGTATGCTGATAACTCTAATTTTGTTGATTTATCAGATCCTTGGCCTTTTCGTGGTGGGATTAATAGCGATGGTGTTCTAACAGGTCAATTTTATTTTTCTTCATGGATTGGTGGTGCAGAAAAATATTATAGTTTTCGCATAGCTCTTGCAATATAATAATAAATAAAAACTCGAACTTTTACATTCGAATTTTATACTTCTATTTTAATTTTCTTTTTCTTTAAAATAATTTTTCTTAAGAAATCCATTGGAATAACTGTAAAGGCTAAAATAATAACAAATAATAGCTCAAAGATAGTCATACCATAAGTTCTAAATAAATTACCGCCATTATAGATTAAAAATATTTGGGCAATTATTATAAAAGAGAAAACAATTAGAAAAACTTTGTTTTTAGAAATATTAGATAAAATATTTAATCTTTCAGTTCTGGCATTAAAAGCATTAAAGATGCCAATAAAGATAAATAAAGCAAAGTAAGATGTCATAAAATGTTTATAATCACTTCTAACTATTTCTTTAAATATCGGTAATTTTAAAAATAATATGCAAAGTATTGCTGAATACATAGCATTCCATATAATTTGCGAATACATATATTTATTAATAATTGGTTCATCTAATTTTTTCGGTTTATGTTCCATATAATATTTAAGTGGCGCTTCATATGAGAAAGCAAGTCCTGCAAAAGTATCCATAATCATATTAAGCCATAACATTTGAATAATGGTAATTGGTGTACTAACACCAATGTATGATCCCACAATTGATAAGAATAGAGCAGTGAAATTAACTGTCAATTGGTAAGTTACAAATCTTCTTATACTTTTGAATATAGTTCTTCCATAAAGAATTGCTTTACTAATTGATAAAATATTATTATCTAAAATAACGATATCACTAGCTTCTTTAGCAACTTCAGTACCACTTCCCATGGCAAAACCGACATTAGCGTGTTTTAAAGCCGGAGCATCATTAACACCATCACCAGTCATTCCCACAATATAATTCATTTTTTCAAGAAGGTTAACAAGCCTACTTTTATCTTGGGGAAGAGCTCTTGCTACAATTTTTAATCTACTAATTATTTTACTAACTTCTTCATCATCTAAATTATTAAACTCACTACTTGTTAAAATTAAATCAGTGGGATCAGTAACAATACCACAGTCTTTCGCAATATTTTTGGCGGTATCTTTCGCATCACCCGTAATCATAATTACGTTAATGCCAGCATTTCTAATTAAGCTTATTCCTTCTTTAGCTTCACTCCTTAACTCATCTTTTAAAGTAACAAAGCCTAAAAAAGTTAAATTATCACTTGTATTATTTCCTTTAGCAAGGACGATTATGCGAATACCTTTTTTCGTATATTTATCAATTTCTCTTGTAAATATTTTATCATTTAAGATTAATTTTTCTTCACCTTTACTAGTTAAATATTTAGTACATTTAGGTAAAATTGTTTCCATAGCTCCTTTTAAATAGACATCATTATCTAAATAAATAGCACTAAATTTAGTTTCACTATCAAAAGGTATTCGTTTAGTAATTTTGGGCATATCCGATTTTATTTTTAAAAAATTGATTAAAGCTTTATCAGTCCCATTACCCCCAATAACATTATGGTCACTAATAATACTCTCATTATTTAAAATAATAGCTTTATAAATATCATCATAAATTTTAGTACCTTTTAAATCATTATCTTTTTTAAATACTCTTAAATCGGGTGAAATAAAACTAGTTACTTCTAGAATGCCTTTAGTAAGAGTTCCTGTTTTATCAGTTAAAAGATAGTTAATATTACCACTTGTTTCAATACCGATTGGTTTTCTTACTAAAACATTATCTTTAAGCATTCTTTTCATATTAGATGATAGTACTAAAGTAATCATCATCGGAAGTCCTTCAGGGACCGCAACAATTATAATGGTTACAGATAGAGTAAGAGCATAGATAAGATAATTTAAAATAACTTTAGGAGTTGTGATAGTAGTCATAATTAACTCTAAATCAAAATTATTTTCAATAACTATTTTATTAAATAAGTAAGACAAAGAAACAATAAAAGCCCCAATATAACCAATTTTACTAATTATTTTGGCTAAATGATATAATCTGGTTTTTAAAGGAGATGTAGGATCTTTATCTTGAATTTCTAAAGATATTTTGCCATATTCAGTGTTATTACCAACTTTTTTAACCAGCATTTTGCCATTGCCGGCAGTTACAACTGACCCCCGGAAAAGATTATTTTCTTTTGTGTTTTTTTTAATATCTTTCGATTCACCAGTTAAAGATGCCTCATTACAAGATATAGAACCGCTTATTAGTATTCCATCAGCAGGAATTGAATCACCGGTTGCAAGTGCAACAATATCACCAACGACAATTTCATTAATTATTACTTCTTGTAATTTGTTATCTCTTAAAACTTTAACTTTTATTTTACTGACTTCATTTTGTAGTCTTTTAAAAGCAGCTTCACTACCATATTCGGAAATTGTTGAGATGAATGAAGCAAGCATTACCGCAATAGCAATACCAATTGTTTCATACCAATCATATTTCGAAAAAATAAATAAAAGTTTGATAGCGAGAGCAATTAAAAGAATTTTAATAATCGGATCACCTAATGACTCCAGTAAAAGTCTAAAAAAATTTTTTTGTTTTACTTTGGCAAGTTCATTAGTACCATATTTTTTTCTTGATTCAATTACTTCATCATTACTAAGACCATTATAATTTATCATAAGTCACCCAGTAAAATATATGGGGTAGAGCTAAATTTTAGACCATATAATATATGCGAAATTTTAAAAATGGTTACAAAAACACAAAAAAATGAAGAAAGAATTTTCTTCAATATAAGAATTTATTTAATCATTTTTATTTAAATATATATAATTACCATTAGGATGTTTAGAAGAACTTATAGAATAAATTTCACTATTAGGATAAGCAGTTACATAGTAGCGAGTAGTTCTATAAAAAAAGTTATAGCATATTATCATGTCACAATCATCTTCATCAATTAGATTTATTACTTCATCAGGATCCCATTCTATTTCATTTAATACATTAATAAAATTTTCTTTAAAAGTTTCATTATCAATGTCGGAAATTTTTTTATAAGTAATATTGTTATAAGCTATCCACATACTGAATATACAAATACAAATTACTACTAATATAAAGTGCATTATAGTTTTCATTTTACTTACTCATTTCTATCCAATTTTTATTAATTTAATAATAACATACTAATTTTTAGTAGTAAATATTAACTTTCTTCAATGAAATTTTTAGATTTATGTGGCTCATCAAATAATAGATCAGGATATCCTTGTTGTCTTAAGGCTTCATACACTACAATAGCTACCGTATTAGATAAGTTTAAGGCCCGAACATCACTAGTCATAGGTATTCTTAAACATCTATCAATGTATGGTTTTAATATTTTGGGTGGAATACCAGTTGATTCTTTACCAAAAAAGAAATAAATATTTTTAGATGTATCACTATAATCAAATGAGGTATGTGGTTTATGGCCATATCTAGTTAAAAAATAATATTCACCTTTGTTTTTTGCAAAAAATTCATCAATATTTTCATAGACAGTATATTTACACTTATCGATATAGTTGACACCACTTCTTCTTACATATTTATCATCTAAACTAAAACCTAGTGGTTTAATTAAATGTAAGTGAGTATTAGTAGCAATACAAGTACGCATAATATTACCAGTATTAGTAGGTATCTCTGGTTCAAATAAAACAACATTAATCATAATATCCCTCGAATCAAAAATAATTATATAAAATCTAGAATTAATTGTCAAAATTTGATATTTAGTTTATAATTAAGATGGTGATTATAATGGCAAAGCGAAAAAAATCAAAAGAAACAAATAAACCAGGAATGAGTATAGAACTTACTGGATTAATTTTAGCAATTGTTGGCATAATTGGTTTTGGCTTTGGCTATGTCGGAACTTTAATTAAAGAATTTGGCATGTTTTTACTTGGCTCTTGGTGGATAGTTTTTGATATATATCTTTTATTAGTAGGATTATTTATGGTATTTAAAAGAAAAATGCCAAAATTTTTCTCATCTCGTTTAATTGGATTTTATTTAATTATGATTGTTATTTTAGTTGCTAGTCATTTTACTTTCTTAAATAAAATTGAAAATCCTGTTGATATTATTAAAATAACTTTTGATCAATTTATGGATAGAATACATACTATTAATATGGCTAATTCAGTTTTAGATACCGGTAATACGACGATTGCCATTGGTGGTGGTATTATTGGAGCCGTTTTTATTAGTGGCCTTTATTTCTTATTTGCGAGAACTGGTACAATAATCGTTTTAGTAATTGCTGGTATTGTTGGTGTAGTTTTACTTCTTGATTTAACAATGAGTGAATTATTAGATAAGATAAGAAATTTTGTTAAAAATAATAAAGCCTTAAGTGATGAAGATGATGACGAAGAAAATAACGAGCCAACTTTGGCTGATGTAAGTGAAGAAGTGGTGAAAGAAATACCTGCCCAAGAAAAGAAAAATGAAAAAATTGTTATTAATTCGCTTGCTGATGTAAAAAATAAAATGACCGAGGCCAAAGAAGTTATTCCAGTTGAACCGGTAGTAGTTGAAGAAGTAGAAGAACCAGTAATTGTTGGTAAATATAAATTACCACCTTTAAGTATTTTAAATGAAGTTAAAGCAACAAAAAAGAATACAAATGATGCTTATACTTTAAAAAATAAAGACATTCTAGAAAATGTTTTAAAAGATTTCCAAATTACTGGTAAGGTGGTAGATATTCATGTCGGACCTGCTGTTACGCAATATGAAGTAGTAGTTCCTGCTGGAACTAAAGTAAGTAGAATTTTATCAATTAATAAAGAAATTGCTTTAGCACTTGCTGCCAAAGATGTCAGAATTGAAGCACCAATTCCTGGTAAAAGTACGATAGGTATTGAAATCCCTAATGAAAGTATTAGTGCTGTCCCATTTAGAGAAATATTAGAAGCCAATTTAAATATGCGTAATAAATATGATATTATGATTACTTTAGGTAAGAACTTAATGGGTAAACCAATTGTGGCTGATATGGCCAAAATGCCACATCTTTTAGTAGCAGGTTCTACTGGTAGTGGTAAATCAGTTTGTATTAACTCTATTATTTGTTCTATTTTAATGAATTATAATCCCAATGAAGTTAAGTTAATTATGGTTGACCCAAAAAAGGTTGAACTTACTAATTATAATGGTACGCCGCATTTGTATTGTCCGGTTGTAAGTGATCCGAAAAAAGCCTCAATAATGTTACAAAATGTTGTTAGAGAAATGGAAAAAAGATATGATACTTTTGCGGAAAATGGTGTTAAAAAGATTAGCGAATATAATGAAAAAATTGAAAAAGAAAATCGGAAACATCCAGAATCACCACTTCCTAAAATGCCTTTCTGGGTAGTAATTATCGATGAACTTGCTGATTTAATGTTAGTAGCATCTAAAGAAGTAGAAGATTCAATTATGCGTATTACCCAAATGGCGAGAGCTGCTGGTATTCATTTAATTGTGGCAACCCAAAGACCATCAACTGATGTTATCACTGGTGTAGTTAAAGCAAACATTCCATCAAGAATTTGTTTTGCGGTTGCTAGTCAAATTGATTCAAGAACAGCACTTGATATGAGTGGAGCCGAAAAATTACTTGGTAAAGGTGATATGTTATACCTACCGATGGGTGAAAATACACCAATGCGTATTCAAGGTTGTTTTATCTCTGATGAAGAAATTAATAAATTAATTAATTATTGTTCAAAGCAACTAAAAGTATCATATGAAGATATGACAGTAGCGGCTTCTAGTAATTCATCTTCTGGCAGTGGTAATGGAGATGATGATTATGATGATCCAATGTATAATGAAATTGTGGAATTTGCAATGCAAACAGGTAAAATAAGCGCTTCGTTAATTCAAAGAAAATTTAGATTTGGGTTTAATCGAGCAGCTCGTATGATTGATTTACTTGAAGCAAGAGGAATAGTAGGACCACAAAATGGTTCTAAGCCAAGAGAAGTATTAGTAAAGAGTGAAAGTGAAGAAGAGTAATTCTTCATTTTTCTTACTTGACACAAATATAATTAATAATAGCAAAGTTAGTTTACAAAAATAAATTTATTATGTTAAAATAAATAGGGAAGGATTGATAATATGAGTCCTAAAAATGTAAAAAAGAAAAAAATAGAACCAATTAATTATTTTTATGCTTTACTAATTATAGTTGGTTGCGTTCTTTTAGTGTTGTATATTTTTAGGTGGCGAGATGTCAAACAAGAAGAAAAACTAATGAATAGTTATTTAATTACCTCTAATACTATTCAAAATAGTGTGAAAGATTTAGATTCGCTAAACTTAATTAGACAAGAAGCCCCATCATCATATTTTATCTATTTAAGTTATCATGGTGATGAAAAAATTTATGAATTAGAAGAAGAACTAAAACCGATAATTGATAAATATGATTTAAACGATATATTTTATTATGTAGATTTAACTAAATTAAAAGAAGATGATGGATATTTAGATAAAGTAAATGATGCTCTAGATGTTAAAGATATTGAAAATATTCCCGCAATTATTTATGTAAATGAAGGAAAAATAAATAAAAAAGATATCTTAGATGGTACAAGTGATAGTATTTTATCGGTAAATGAATTAGAAAATTTATTAGAATTATACGAATTTGATGCGGTTAAATAGGCATATAACATAAAAGGCTAAATAATTATCTCATACACTAATGTAGGAGGTAATTTTTTTTATGTTATTTGATAATAATGATGTTAATTTGGATTTTACATTTTTAGATTTAGCTAATCTTAATAATAGTCAAAGTATATCAAAAATGGATATGAGTACACCAAATATATTACCAACTAAAGAAGGATTTTTAAGAGGCAATATGTTTAAAAATGAATATAAGCCATACAAAAATTTAACTTATGTTGATATACGACCACAAAGTGATAGAGAAGCCAAACTATTTAATGTAATGCAATTCTCATTTGCCATTAATGACTTAAATCTTTATTTAGATTTACATCCAGATGATACTAGAGTTGTTCGCTTATTTGAAGAATTAGTTAAAGAAGAAAAACAAGCGAAAAAAGAATATATGGAACAATATGGACCACTTACAGTAACTAAAGTTAAAGGTGATAAATTTGATTGGATTGAAAGTCCTTGGCCTTGGGATGATTTAGGAGGTAATATGTATGTTTAAATATACCAAACACACTAACTATCCAGTAAATATTAAGAAAAAAGATTTAAGAATGGCAAAATACTTATTAACTCAATTTGGTGGTGCGAATGGCGAACTTGCGGCGGCGATGCGTTATTTTAGTCAAAAGTTTACAATGCCAGATGATAAAGGTAAAGCCTTACTTAACGATATAAGTACGGAAGAACTTGGCCATTGCGAAATGATTTGTACAATGGTGCACCAACTTACCAAAAATGCTACGGTTAAAGAATTAGAAGAAGCTGGTCTTGGTTCATATTATGCTGATCATAATAAAGGTATTTACCCGGTAGATGCATCAGGTGTTCCATTTAGTGCAATGTATTTTGCTGTAACTGCAGATCCGCTTGCTGATTTAATGGAAGATATGGCTGCTGAACAAAAGGCGAGAGCGGTATATGAAAATTTAATTGATTTAACAGATGATGAAGATGTTTTAGCCCCACTTTTATTCTTAAGACAAAGAGAAGTTGTTCATTTTAATCGTTTTAAAGAATTATACGAATATTATAAAAGTAAAGGATATTAATTTTATAGAAAAGGCTCAGAATAGAGTCTTTTAATTTGACAAATTTTCTAGTTTTGCTATAATAACAGGCAATCAGGTGTATTTAAGCATTTAAGAGCATTTAGAGGGGGGGAATTTTTTATGTATAATGATGAAATACCAACAGAAGATATTAGAAGAGGTAAAATTGTTAAGTATTCACTTGCGGCTTTACTTGGCTTAACTTTAGTAGGTTACTCTGGTATAGAAATATATGATGTTGATATCGATCATACGAAAGAAATATGTTTAACAACTAAAATAATCGATACTTTAAGTCCAAAAGATGAAGAAGATATGTCAATTGGGGTAGAAACTCATCAAATACCAGAAATGATTAAGGAATTAAAAGAGCAAGGTTATGAAGATGCAAAAATATCTTATCAAAAAAATAATGATGGCTATGAAATAACAGAATACGCTAATTATAACTATGAAACAAATACTTTTGATTATCAAGAAACAATAAGTTTAAGTAGATAAAAAATGACTAATTGATTTAGCCATTTTTATTTTTGGAAAAATTCCGTTATAGGAACTTGTAAAGCATCAGCAATACGACCTAAAACTGCAATAGTAAAGTGTTTATTACGCTTTTCATTTTCAATATCACAAACATATTCTCTTGATAAATCAGTCATATCCGCTAAATTTTGTTGGGTCATTTTCTTTTCTTTCCGCAATTTTTTTATATTATTTCTGACTAAAGTATAGTAATATTCATCATTATAAGTATTTTCTTTCATTATAGATCACCAACTTATAAATATATTTTCACCAAAAAAATTAATTTTATATATAGGCTAGTAGCCACATTTATGCTATACTATTTATATAAAGGGGCTAGAAATATGAATAGTAGTAAAAGTGATATGTATGAAATTAAAGATAGTAGTAAAAATAGTACAGTTTTAATAGTTATTTTAATTGGATTATTTATTGGTTCATTTGTACTTTTAAGTAGTGTTTATGTTATCAATTATTATTTAAATCAAAATTTGATTACTAATGTTTATGGTTTTGAAAGAATAAAAAATATTTTATTAATTATTGCTTGTGTTTTAACTTTTATCAGTGCCATATTAATTTTAGTTATTGGTTTTAAAAATAATGAAGAAGATTATACAAAATATAAAAATTATGTAATGATATCAAAAGATGAATTAAAAGAATATAAAGAATTAATCGCTAAATATAAAAAAGAAATTAGGCATTTAAAAAGCAAAAAAAGTAGTCTGGTGGTTGACAAAAAATGTAAAGTATGCTACTATAACAAATCGTAAGGGGAGAAAATATTATGTTTGATGAAAAAGAAGAAATGAAAAAAATAAAAAGGGAAAATCTTAAAGTTTATTTAGGATTTGCTTTAATTGGAGCAGAAATTTTAGGAGCAAGTTATGGTATATGGTTAGCAAAAGAACATCATAATAATAAACAAACTGAGCCTATTGCTCCATCAGGATTTGAATTAGTTCAAAATGATGGTGAAGAACAAGTTGTAAAAACAGAATATATGGAACCGTTAAAAAAAGTTAATGAAGAAGGCGAAACAATTTATTTTGCTCCAGAGGGTTGGTCATTATTTACTGATGAAAATGGATTTACAATGGCTAAAAGAAACATACAAGAAAATAATATAAGTCATAGTAGATAGAAAAAGTGATTTTATGGAAAGAATGGAGTTTACTACAAAAGATAAATTAGGTAATGAAATAGTTTGTGAAGTAATAGCAACTTATCATGATGACGATACTAATAAAGATTATATTGTATATACTGATAAAACTTTAGATGAAACCAAAAAATTAAAAGTATATTATGGTTTATATGAAAAAGTAGGTAATGGTATCAAATTAAAAGAAGCAAAAACTCCAGAAGAAAAATCGATTGGTTTACAAATTATTAAAGAAATATTAAATGATATAAATAAATTAAATGGCTAGATACTAGTCATTTTTTGTTGTATATGGTAGTTTTGTTTGTTATAATTAAGAAGAGTTAGAAGGTATGGATATGAAGAAAATAAAAGAATATATTGTTAATTTTATTAATGGCTTTTGTATGGCTCTTGCTGATAGTGTTCCGGGAGTATCTGGTGGTACAGTAGCCTTTATCTTAGGATTTTATGATAAATTTATCACCTCTCTTGATGATTTATTTAGAGGTAATTGGGAGAAAAAGAAGAAAGCAATTAAATATTTACTTAAACTTGCGATTGGTTGGATTGTTGGTTTTATAATTGCTGTTTTATTCTTAGCTAGTGTATTTGATAAACATATATATGAGATGAGTTCTTTATTTATTGGTTTTATTATTTTTGCTATTCCTATTGTTATTAAAGATGAAAAGGATAGTTTAAAAGGTAAATATAAAAATATTTTATTTGCTATTTTAGGAGCTTTATTAGTTATTATAATTACTTATTTAAATAGAGTAGTTGGTGGTACATTTAATATTGATACTTTTAATTTAGCCACAATTTTATATGTTTTCTTGGCTGCCATGATGGCGATATCTGCAATGGTTTTACCAGGTGTTTCCGGATCAACAATTTTACTTATCTTTGGTATATATATTCCCATAATTAGTAAAATAAAAGAATTATTACATTTTAATTTATCAGTTTTACCAATTTTAATTGTCTTTGGCTTAGGAGTAATCGTAGGTATTTTATACTTTATTAAATTACTTCGTAAATGTTTAGATAAACATAGAAGTGCTACTATTTATGCTATTCTTGGGATGATGGTGGCATCAATCTATTCGATTGTAATGGGTCCAACAACGCTAGATGTTCCCCTTAAATTCTTAACATTCAAAACATTTAGTCCATTCTATTTTATAATTGGTGGCTTAATAATGTTTAGTTTAGAAGGATTAAAAAATTTTTTAACAAAAGATAGTGATAAAGATAAAGAATAATATTTAAGCAAAATTAATATTATTCTTTTTAAATTCGCTAATTAATTTTTCATATATTTCACTTTCGACTATTCTAATTTTTTTCGGATGCATTAAAAATCGGGCTGATAAAACTACTTTGTTATCATTTATAGAGATATAGACAATAGGTGTCAGTTTATTAAAATAAATACGATATTCAGCATGTGATTTTTTGATTTCTCGTTGCATTTTCTTTGGAATTTCATTTATTGTTTCATTGGAATTTAAAATATTTAAAATTATTTCTTTTGCTAAATCTATATTTGAATCAATCGAAATATTTATTTTGAGTTCATGCCAAATATATTTAAAAGCGGTATTATAATTTTTAATTGTTTCACTAAATATTTGAGAATTAGGAACATAGATTATTTTACCAGTACTTTGATTAGTATTAGGATTTACTTCAAGTATTTCAAAAAATAAAGAACGAGTGTTAATGACATCACCAATAATGTTACCAACTTGAATGCGGTCTTCAATTTTAATCGGTTTTATAAATTTTATGTAAATACCACAGAAATAATTGTAAATAATATCTCTAATGGCAAGTGTTATTGCTGCTGATACAAAACTAATAAATGTTATAATATCGCTTATTTCTTCTTTCCAAATAAAGAAAATAATAAAGAAATAGATAATTCTTAAAATAGTTTTATTTCTTCTAGTGGTTATATATAAGTTTTTTTCATCTTTATTAAACCTTAAATTAATACAATCAAAAATATAGCGAAAAATTTTTAAGATAAGGAAAAAGAGCAATGAATAAATAATATTGATGATATAAATATTTTTAATATGAAAATAATTAACAAAGAGAGAAGTAATCTTTTCCATAGAATTCCTTTCGTGATATAATGTTTTAGGTGATTATATGAATGAACTAGTTAAATTAGGTGAAAAAACTTATGTAATAAAAAGCCCAGTTAATGTGGGAATATATATACTAGCTAATAATAATGTATGTTTAATTGATACAGGCAATTCAAAAGATTCTGCCAAAATTATTGCGAAAATTTTAGAAGAGCATAATTGGCATTTACAATATATTATAAATACGCATAGTCATGCTGATCATATTGGTGGTAACAAATATTTACAAGATAAATATAATTGTCGTATTTTTGCTAGTTTAATTGAAAGTTATTTTATTAATGAACCAATTCTAGAACCATCTTTATTGTATGGAAGTGTGCCTCCTAAAGATTTACATACCCATCTTTTACTGGCTAAACCAAGTGTTTGTGAAAATATTGAAAATATGGATATTGATGGAATAAAGGCTATTAATTTAGAAGGACACGCTAAAGGATTAATTGGTATTGTAACTAGTGATAATGTTTGCTTTGTCGGTGATGCTTATACTAGTAGCAAAATATTAAATAAATATGCAATTCAATATACTTTTGATGTGGCTAAATTTTTAAGTACGTTAAATTATTTAAAGACAACTAGTTATAAATACTATGTACCTAGTCATGGAGAAATAGAAAGTGATATTCAAAGTACAATAGATGCTAATTATAATAATATGTTAGAAATAGAAAATAATGTAATAAATTTAATAGGAGTAGGTATTAAATATACGGATTTACTTAATAAATTGGCAGTTTCATATCATATTAATTTGAATATGATGCAATTATATGTAGTAGGTACAACTATTAAAAGTATTCTAACTAAATTAGAAAGTGAAGGTAAGATAGAATTATCTACCCAAGATGGTGATTTGTTTATTAAGATTATTTAAAATAGGATATATGATTTAATTTTTTTCTAATAATCTTTTTAATTTCGATAATAAATGGTGATGGATTATCTTTGGCATACATTAAGTATGTCTTTTCTTTACATCTAGTAATGGCAACATAGAAAAGTCTTCTTTCTTCCGCAAATTTTATTTCATTGTTACTATATAATTCTTGAATTAAAGGATTATTTTCAATTTTGTTAGGGAACCCTAATGTTTCATCATTGCAATTCAGAACAACTACATATTCAGCTTCTAAGCCTTTTGATTTATGAACAGTATAAAATTTTAATTTTTTGTCTTGATAAGTTATAATGTTATTTTCTAACTTAAAATCATTATCAAGATAATCATAAATATCTTTGTTATTTCTAGTTAAAATCATAATATCGTTGCTTATGTTTAATAGGTGAGTAATTAATTTTTTGAAAGTTTTCTTTTTATCAGAGTAGGATACAAAAATAAAAGGCATTTCACAATGTTTATTAGAAACTAATTCTTTTTTGATTTGTTTGGGATTTTTCTCGATAAAAGTTGCTGCCACATTAATAAGTTCCTGACTATTACGGTAGGTGTTACACAACTTTATGGTATTTACATTGGGAAAAAATTCCGGAAAATTAATAAATAAATTTAAATCACAACCACTAAAGCGATAAATGGATTGCCAGTCATCACCAACAACAATTACTTTGGAATTGGTATATTTAAATATTTCTTTAATTAAATTAAGTCTTATTAGTGATGTATCTTGAAACTCATCAATAATTATGTATTTGAAAGGTAAGTCTACATTTTTAACATTTTGGGTCGCAATTAAAATTAAATCATCGAAGTCTAATTTTTGGGTGCTGTTTTTTTCCATAATGTATTTTTGGTATATTTGAAATATGAATAGAAGAATTTTTCTTTCTAATTTGGTATACTTATTTAAAGGAATATCACTAAATTGAAGATTATTGGTTTTCCATAAATTTATAAAAGTGGCAATTAATTTGCAAAAACTAGTAAATTCATGTGATTTTAAAAATTTGGTAAAATTAGTGTTATAATTTAAAAACTTTTTGATTAGTTTTTGTTCGGTATTACTACAAGTGTTTATTGCTTCTTCAATAGTGTAATAGAGAATACTTTCGGGACAAATTTGATAATTGTAATTTAATTTTTCTAAAATAAACATTGCTAGTTTATGAAAGGTAAAAATGTAAACATTATCGTTAATTTTTGCTTTTATGTCATTTACGGAAGCATTAGTAAAGGATATGATTAAAATTTCTTCTGGCCTAACAATTTTTTTGTCTAATAAATAATTTACTTTACCAGTTATAGTTAAAGTTTTCCCAGATCCAGCTCCTGCAATAACAATGGAATTAGTGTCATTTAAAAGAAGCTGCATTTGATGATCATCGAGTTGAAATTTTCCTACTTTATAATTTTGTTGCATATAAAAACCTTTCATTTGGAAAAGTTTCATTAAATTTATCTTAACATAATTTTACTAAATTTGACAATTGAAATTGATACTCAAATTTTAATTATATAAAGAAATATAGTAAAACATATTGATAAATTTAATGGTTTAGTCAAATGTCTTCAAATTTTGAAGTTGAGAAGTAATTGCTGCGAGATGACCATTCACTACCCAAAAAATGTCAATTTTTTCAAAAATGAAAAAAAATTATTGCATAAATGTGACTTTTAAGTTAAAATGTCCTAATTTTAATTTTATATTTACAAGTTAAAATGTCCTATTAAAAAATAACAA